>JAGHCE010000108.1 GCA_021160625.1 Planctomycetota bacterium
CCAGACGGGCAAATTTATCCGCCGGCGGTGTGGCGGACTTGTCCTCCCGTATCATACCGGTGGTTTTGTAAGGATTTTTGGTTGACGCCGAATTACAGTGGCTGTTATACTACCGAGCCGTAAATTTGCGGAGAAACCAAACGCATCGGGCGCACGTGTTTGGTTACGCATAAACAATAGGTCAGGGACAGGAGAAAGCCGGTGATCAAACTTAAGACGTTCTTTTCGAAGTGCACCCCTCAGGCTATCGATTACCTCGACCAGCACGTCAATGACTGGCTCGAAGCCAACAAAGTCAAGGTTGTTATGACAAACCAGTCCTTCGGCGTCGTCGAGGGAAAAGGCGGGCAGCGCGAGCCGCAATTGTTCGTAACCCTGTGGTACGAAAAGGAATAAACGGGTTCCTTCAGGTCTGCGCGCTGTGCTTTAACAACGGAAAATCCAGACTCTCTCTCAAATTTATGTAACCCTGCGCCACCCGCCGTGCAAGTTTGCGCACGCGGCCTATGTAGGCCGTACGCTCGGCCACGCCTATCGCCCCGCGCGCATCGAGCATATTGAACGTGTGGCTGCACTTGAGGACCCAGTCATACGCAGGCAGGACCATTTCGGCATCCAAGAGCCTCTCGGCCTCGGCCTCGTAGACATTGAAAAGCTCGATGTGCATATCGACGTCGGCCTCCTCGAAGTTGTACCGCGAAAACTGCCGCTCGTCCTCAAGGTGCACGTCGCCGTAAGTGAGCCCGTCGGTCCACTCGAGGTCAAAAATGCTGTCGGCCTTTTGGATAAACATCGCGATGCGTTCCAGCCCATAGGTAAGCTCCAGTGAAATGGGGTCGAGCTCGATGGAGCCTATCTGCTGGAAGTACGTAAACTGCGTTATTTCCATCCCGTCAAGCCAGACCTCCCAGCCGAGACCGCTGGCGCCCAGTGTCGGCGATTCCCAGTCGTCTTCCACAAATCTGATGTCGTGCCCCACCAGGTCCACCCCCAGGGCCCGGAGGCTCTCCAGGTAGAGCCCCTGGCTCTCCTGCGGCGCTGGTTTAATGAGCACTTGGAACTGGTAGTAGTGCTGCAGGCGGTTGGGGTTTTCCCCGTAACGTCCGTCGGTCGGCCTGCGTGACGGTTCCACGTACGCCGCCTTCCACTCCTCGGGTCCCAGCGATTTCAGGAACGTCGCCGGGTTGAATGTCCCTGCGCCCACCTCGATGTCGTACGGCTGCAGGACGGCACAGCCTCGCTCGGCCCAAAAATCCTGCAGGCGAAGGATTACTTCCTGGAAGTTCACAGACGCTCGCTCCTCGAAAAACGCGCAACACCACCTCGTGAGACGCCAATTCTACCGGCCCATCGAAAACAAGCAAGCCCGCACCGCCGCCGAGGCCGTAGCGCCGATGTGGCACTGGTGGCTATATAAGGCGGGCCCTCCACGGCGGGTAAACTTTAGCCCACGAGGAATATGATCCGCACGGCGGGGCAAGACCCGCCGTGGCGCACATATCACCCGTATGGGCGCTGCTTGCCTCGTCCTCGTAAGGTCAGATGATTGCCACGGACAACGTCTACGGCCAATGCAAGGGTGGGCTTTAGCCCACGCGTATCACTTTATGAGCCGGATCGTCAGCGGATACCTGTAAGCCTCGCCCTTATGGGCCTTGATCGCGGCGATTATCAGGAAGACCAAGTCCACGATTGCTATGGCTGCGAGGAGAACCATGCCGATGCGCACAAAGATGAAAAGTGCGGCCACCACGGCGAAAAGTGCGGCCACCACGGCATAGATCGCCATACTTATCTGGAAGTTGAGCGATTCCTTGCCGTGCTCGTCGACCAGCGGCATAGTGTCTTTCTTGATCAGCCACACGACGAGCGGGCCGATGATATTGCCGAAGAGTACACCTGTGAAACCCGCCAACGCCGCCAGGTGCGCAAACATCGCCCAGGTCGTCTCACCCTGGACTCCCGGTGCCGCCGGTGGCGGAGCCGGAGCCTCCTGTGGGGGGCCCTGGGTTTCATGCTCTGCCTGCGGGCCCGTGGGCTCTTGCTGGCCCTGGTTACTCATAACCGCCTTCTTCCTCTTCGCACTTTTTACCCGTCGCGTTCTTCCGGCCGGACCGTCTTGGCCGCGGCCGTACGTATTATAACGTCAGGTCGGCGGCTTTGGCAGTTCTTAACAACCTCTATTCCTTAACAAGGCCCTCGACCGTCAGCCGCTTCGTCCGGATTTTGGGAGGCGCTTTGGACATCGAGGCGGCGGGGAATACCTTCAGGTCATCGAAGGCGGCGGAGTCATTGTTCGAGCCGAAGCCCACCTTGCCGCCGGCGAACGTGTCGTCGTCGGCCTCGAAGGCGAGGATGCCGTCAAAGAAGGCCTGGATGCGGGTGCCTCTGCGGATGACTTCGATGTTGTGCCAGGCGCGGTCGGGGATGGTCACGAGGTTGGGCCGCGTGCCGATTGGCTCCCACTTGCCGTTTTTCAGGCGTGTGATTCCTGGGATGTCGTCGTCGACGCTCCCGCACATCCGCAGGGCATAGTAGTTGTCGGGGTCCTGGTAACCGAAGACGACTGCGTAGTCGCGCCACTCGTTGGCGTCACCCTCGACTGTGCGCGCCTTGCATTTGAGCGTGAAGTCGCCGTATTCATAACTCTTGTAGACCGCCACGGTGCGTTTGCCGCCGGTATTCGACAACCACAACCCCTTGCCGCCGGACGTTGCGCCGGCGTCTATCGACCATTTGGCGGCGTCGGCGGCCTCCAGCGCGCCGAGTTCGCCGTCCTCGTAATCAATTTCGAGGTAGCCTTCGGGCTTGGTGGGTGTGGTGAAGGAAAGCGGCTGCGACTTTGACTCCTGCCCGCCGGTGTTCACCGACGTGATGAGGGCCTCGTAGGCCGTTTTCTCGTGGAGGCCTTCAAGCGTGACGCGCTGGTCGGGGGCAGCGACCTTCGCCGCCGTTTCCTTGCGGAAGCCCCCCGGGCCCGTCACCACAACCACGCCAGTTGCACAGTCGTCGGTCGACCATGAGATCGTGGCGTCGGTGGGGTTGGCCCGCTCGACCGTGGCGTCGAATATCCTCGGCGGCGTGGTGTCGGGCGGCGTTTTGAGCGTGTACATACGTGAGAAGCCCACCGACCCGTCGGCGCTTTTCGACGCGGCGCGGACATAGGCCGTCGACTCGGGTTCCAGTCCCCGCAGTGTGACGGTGTGCTCGGTGGCAGGGGTCTGTGACGGGGCGATGAGGTAGCGCATATTCATATCGGAGCCGAACTCGACGTAGCCGAGGGTCGGCTCGGCGGTTTTCCAGCTGACGGTGGCCTCGGTGGTGACGTCGGTGACGTTTACGTCTTCCGGCGCCGGGCGGGGGAAGACGGTGGTCATTTCGCCGTCGGGTTTTGTGGTGGAATCGATCGCGTCTTGCGATCCGAAGTACTCAAGGGTTCCATGCCTGAAGCCGCTTATGAAGTTGGCGGTGACGAAGAGTTCGCAGGCCATCTCGCCGGAGGTCGCAAAAAGCGCTTTTGCCATATGCGCCGTCGGGCCGTCGCCGACGGTAATTTTTACCCCCAGCGTGTCGCGGCCCTTGAGGCGGGTGACCTTCGGCGTGTCGGTCACCGACTTGTCGGCGGGGAAAAGCACCGTCAGGAAATAGTGCTCGGCGGTCTTGCCGGTGTCGAGGACTTCCAGGCGTCCGCTGCCGTAGTCGCGTTCCCAGGGCGTGTTGGCGACGGGATAGTTCTTGCCGAAGACCCAGTGGTTCTTGTCGGGCGCGGAGAGCTTGATTATCTTTCTTTTTTCTGGGTAGAGAAACCGCGCGAAGAGCCTTCCTCCTCCAACGTCCGTCACGGCCAGGTCGCCGTCGTAATGGTACTCGCAGTCGTCGATTTTCGTCTCGGCGCCGGAAACAGCGGCAGTGTTTGCCGTCTGGAGGAGAATGCGGGTCTCAAACGAGGGGTCCGTCGTTCGGACTCGATCGAAGACGATGAGCGCGTCGATGTCGCAGCCCTTGTGGGGTCTTACGTATACGAGCTGTCGCGTTACCTTATGGACCTTGGATATGTTGTCGCCGGAGACGTACTTGTCCGAGTTGTACGCGCCGGTGAGGTCTGAGGCGATGTAGACGGAGGTGCCGATGTCCTTGAAATTGACGATGGTGCCCGTGTCGTACGCGCCGGAGTCGAAGCCCTCCTTCCAGTAATCGGCGGAGAGGGCCGTGTTCGACCTCGGCTGCCACATACGCTGGCCGCCGTCGTTTCGCGGCGAGTTTCCGCTGCGGTAGCCCCGGTTGGTCTCGGAGGGGTTATAGATATTTATAGTATTGTGCGCAATCGCCCGCGAGCAATACGCCTGAAGGTGCCCCTCTTGACCCGTCGGCCCCGACGGCTCGTAGACGCCGGACTCGCCGGTGAGGTCGCCTTGCTTGAAGATGGCGAAGGCTCCCTGGTCGACGTGCTGGTGGTAGGTGAAGCGCGGCCCGCACTGGTAGGAGATCCAAGTGGCGGGCGGCTCCCAGGAGCTCCGGATAAAGACCTGCCCGGTCCCGGGGCACAGCCACGAGAGTGCGGTCGGCTTTTTGACGGGTGCGTTTTCGTCGTAATAGGCCAGGATTTCCCAGCTCCCTGGAGACGCAATGGAGCCGCCGAGCTGGCTCATATACCAGCGCCACTCTCTAACGGCATCGGAGTCGTCGAAGTACCGCATCACGAGAAGCTCGGCCGCGATTTCCTGGTTCTGCATCGGCGCGCGCCAGCGTTCCGAGTCGCCGTAAGGGTGGTACATGTAGAAAAGTCGGCTGTAAAAGCGCTTCGGCATCGGCCACGTGTGGAAGCGCCACCAGGTAATCCTGTCGGCGAACCACGGCGTGTCTTTGTAAATGTCGGTGTCCGTGGCCGTCCAGAAGACGTCGGCGGTCCTCACAAGGCTTGAAAAGACAATGTAACTGTACAGCGTCCCCTCGGCCCATCCGCCGCCCTTGCCGGTAATAAGCGACGCCGGCAGGTGGAAATCCTTCCAGTCGGCGTAGGCTTTCTCGATCCATTTCTTCGCCTCGGGGAAGTCCGGTGTAAATGCCGCTCCCGCAACGGCCAGCCGGTACGTGGAGCGCTGGACGAAGTTCGTCCAGGGCGCACTCATCTTGGCGGCGGCGTCCTTCGCGACGAGGCCGCGGACCTTCTCGAAAAGGGCCTTTTTCTCGGCGTCGGCAAGCAACCCCCAGAGCCAGTCGTAGCCAAGCGCGATTTCCTCCACGTCTTTCGAGGCCATCAGTTTCTCGACGCCGCCGGCGCCGACGGCCTTTTCGCCGGTGGCAAGATACACGATCCCATAAGCAGGCACCGGCGCTGTCCCGGCATCGATTTTGGCCTTGAGGGCGCGCCAGTCGGCACCATTGGCGGCGATGTTTCGCGCCGCGCGTTCGACGTCGCCCTTCGCGAGCATCAGCCTCTGGTGGCCCGGTTTCACCTCGATTCCCCCGGCGGCGGTGGCCGTACAGATAACAACCGTTGCAACTACGGCACCAAACACTTTCTGCAACATCATTTGCGCCTCCGGATATCCCCGTATTCCCAAACGCGGTTTCCAGCATTCTATTTACGCGGCGAGTGTAGCGTCAAAGAAGTCCTGTAGGGTGCGCCACCTTCGGCTTTTTCCAAGTACGAAACCTTTGGAAAGGTCGACGAGAGGCGTATGTCGGTCACTTGCCGCGCCTGCGGGATTCCCTTACGCACCTTTCATCCTGGCGCGGTCTTTTTCACGGTCGGCTTTCGTCCTCTCCTTGTTCTTGTCTGCCCAGTCGTAGATGGGATCGGTAAACATCTCCGGGGGGCAGCCCTCGAAGAGAATGTCGACGTCGTCCTTGTGTGCTTCCATAATCGCAATCTTCTTCTCGAGCTGCTCGGCGAGATTGCACGGCAGGATAAACGACTGCTCGTCTCCCGTTGAGAGAAGTTCGACGTCCGACTCCCCCATAAGCTGTATCATTTCCCGGCAGTTGTCGATCTCGTCGTCCACGGCTTCACAAAACAGCCGCCTGTAAGTTCCCGGCTCGAGGAAGGACTCATCCTTGCGAATGACGTGCCAGTACTCGTCCTGCCGCGCGCCGGTGAAAAACTCGATAATCGACCCGCAGCGAAAGACGTTTCTCTGCGTCCGCCAGATGTCCCTGGCGATAACGACACGATAATACTGGAGTCTGAAGCGCCTCTCGATGGTCACATCCTCGATTGCCTTTTCGAGCGCCGTTTCCAGCGTCTCAACCGCCCGGTTCATATAGCCCATCATCTCGTCGTATGCCGCCACAAGCCACTTGAATTCCGGAGTCTCGTAGTTCTGGGTGCTCTCGACCGTGAAAAACGAGTCGAGCTGCTTTTGTGTCAGGCCCCGGCCACGATGGCGGTGCTTCGAGAAGTACGCCTTCTCCTCTTCGGTCAGCTTTTCCGGCACGGCGACTATCGGCCTCACGAGCCACCGATCGCCGATAATCGAATACTTCGGATACATACAGTGATTCGTATCGGCGTTGTTCGGCCAGAGGCGAAGCGCATGGTCAACGTCTCTCCAGGCGCTTGCCAGCACACTTTTGAGCTTCTCCCCGACGTGCGCCTCGGCGATTTCCAGCACCCTCTCTTCGATCTCGGCATTTGTCTTCGGTACCTCCTTCAGCGCCGACATAATCGCCATCGAGTGAACCGTATCGATGCCGTCAACCGGCTTGGCCGTGCCGGCCACCGCGATAATCTCGGCGCCAGTGCGCAGGAACGCCTCCCGCATCGAGTCCAGTATGTAGTACGGCGCCGGCATCTCGACAACCGGTTCCATCAGCCACGGCACGAGCGTCCCGCCTGTTCCCACAACCGCCGCCCGCCCGGCCTTGCGTGACCGTTCGATGATGTCGAGCGACTCGCGCGTGAAGAACGGTATGTTCGGGAAATTGCCCGAACCCATCGTAAAGCGCGTCCGCTCTGGAAGCCTCTCGATAGTTTCGTACTTTTCGTCCCGGCTGAAATGAACCGGGTTGAAGATGATCTCGATTTTGCTGCCCGCGTCCGCAGCGCCCGCCAGCATCGCCTCCAGCCACTTTCCGACGCGCTCGCCCACGGAAATACCGCGGCAAAACTCCGGCCCGTTGGGCCCCGGGTAAAGGCCCGTGCACCAGCATATCCCCGCGCCGGAATCATTTGTGCTGATGTTGATGTATCTTATCGCAGGTGCAATCTCCAGGAGCTTCCGCGTAGCCTCGCGATAGTGCTCCAGAACCTCATCCCTGTCGAGGCACGGAGAGTAATACGGGTCCAGCGCCAGGCACGGATTGTCGCAGCGCGCGCCGCGAAGATCGGGGTGCTTTTCGTAGAACGACTCCGGAAGCCACATCGGTTCCAGAAACCCCACAGTCCCCTTGAGGCCGTACTTCTCCAATATCCGTGATTGCGACCTCACCAGCGCCGCGTTCTTCTCGATGTGCTCCTTTGACAGAACGTCGTGAACCAGCGACGTCTCCACCACCTTCATGAGCCCCGGACACCCGGCAGTAAATCTTACCCACGAGTCGCTGCCGTCTCCTATCTGGTCGGCGGTATGCTCGGCCAGAAGGCCAACCGACATCGTAACGTCAAACTCGCTTTCCTTTGCCTTTTGCGCCAGCCGCTCGTATGCAGCCAGGTCACTCGCCCCGCCGCCTCCGACCCGGATTTCATGGCTCTTCATCGCCCTCTCCCTTCCAGCTTTCCCAGACCGAGCACTTTCTGCAGCATCATTTGTCGCTACGGACATCCCCGTGTTCACAAACGCGGTTTCCAGCATTCTATTTACGCGGGGAGTGTGGCGTCAAACAAGTTATGGGTGCGCCTGCCACGGCGGGTAAACTTGCTGCGCCCTCAGAAGGTCAGACGACTGCCACGGACAACGTCCGTGGCCCCCATAGCAAAAAGGGGTCGAAGACCCCCCGGCGGGGCATTCTCCCTTGCTGAAGGGACGTTTATTGACAATGTCGGGCCCGGGGAATAGGATTTGGCGTGGTTTGGGGGCGGTCTGTAGTTTTCCCGGTGCGCTGACGGGAGCTTGTGTGGAATTTGCGGGTGGGTTGTGTTGTTCTTGAGATAGCCGCAGGTATGCCCCATTCGTTTCACTTGACGAGAGAAATATGGCACAGCCGTTGGTGGAGTTTTTCAAGAATATCCTCGCCCCTACGGGTCTTTCCAAGTACGAAACCTTTGGGAAGGTCGACGAGGGGCGTATGTCGGTCATTTACCACGCTCGCGAGAAGAAAACGATGCGCAGCTGCCTCCTCAAGATATACAAGGAGGACTGCATCCGCATCCGTAACGCCATCCGCCGCAAGCAGCCCGAGATCGACGAGCGCCTCCTTTCGATCAACCATCCCAACGTGATGTCGATATACGAGTTCGGAAACTCGAAAGACCGGGAGTACTCGGCGATTGAACCGGTCGAGGGGGTTGCGCTGGGCGCGATGTCCAGGGAAGGCAGGCTGGGATTCAAGGATGCTGTCGGGATCTTTGCGAAGGTCGCCGAGGGGCTTGCATATCTCCACGACGAAAAGGGCCTTTTCCATCGCGATGTCAACCCCTTCAACGTGGTCATCACCGCCTCGCTCGAGCCGAAGATAATCGACCTCGACTTCTGTGTGATCGAGGCTTCCGACACGTCCGGGATGTACCGCCGCAGCGGCACCGTGGCTTACCTCTCACCCGAACAAGTCTGCGGAAAGCACCTCGACCACAGGTCTGATATCTACTCCTTCGGCGTGACGATGTACGAGGTCCTCACCAACAGCAATCCCTACTGGGACCGCGAGGAGGAAACCCAGCAGATGCGCCTCGAGCGCACCACGTACAACCACCTCGTGATAATCCCCCATCCGCCGTCCCAGGTCAGAAGCGGCATCCCGTCGGACCTTGACGAGATTGTCCTTTCCTGCCTCAAGATCGACAAGGAAGATCGCATCCAGACGGCCGCCGAGCTCGCCGGTCGCCTCAATGCGGTTGCCCAAAGCCTATAGCCGCCGGCCGATTTCACAGATTTTAGGGCAGCGGCCATGCCCTCGCCTGCGGAAGATCAATTGACTGCTGCAAAACGAATACCGTAGGGGCGATGCAATGCTGCCTCGCCCGCGGAAGGTCAAGTGATTGCCGTGCGCAGCGCGCGCGGCCCCCGTAGCAGTGATGTAGGGTGTGCTTTAGCGCACGCGGAATAAACGACGGTGGACAAGAATGTCCACCCTACCCATTGGGTAAACTTGCCGCGCCCGCGGAAGGTCAGTTGATTGCCACGGACAGCGTCCGTGGCCCCCGTAGCAAGAAGGGGGCGAAGCCCTCCCCGAATCGATTTTTTTGGCAATGAAGGGGATTTTCTTCTTGAAGGGCAATCCCGATGGGGTACTATGTATCAGGTAGTACGCATTGCATAGGAGCGCTTATGAATGTCTGGATCACTCAACTGCGCAAGGGGCTCCTGGAATTCTGCGTCCTGAGCCTGCTGGCCAAAGGCGAAAACTACGGCTACGAGATCGTGGCAAACCTGAAAAATATCGAGGTGCTGGCCATCACCGAAAGCACCGTCTACCCCATCCTAACGCGCCTCTGCAAGGACGGATATCTCAAGTTTCGCCTTGCCGCCTCGCCCCAGGGGCCGCCGAGGCGGTACTTTTCGCTGACGGTCCTGGGCAGGCACCGCGTCAGGGAGATGGGCGAGTACTGGGACGACCTGAAAGTTTCGATCGAGAGGCTGAGAGGCACGAACTCTGAAGGAGGCAAATGATGGAGCAGTCAAGGCAAGTAACCCACACGATAAGCGCCTACCTCGAAAGGATTGCTGCCGAACTTGGCAACGTCTCGGCCGACGAAAAGGACACCATCCTCCAGGAGGTCGAATCCCACATTTACGACGCGCTTCATACGCGCTGCGGCGACGCCCCTTCAGTTGAGGACCTTAAACTCATTCTGGCCGGGATGGATTCGCCTGAATCCTACTGCCGGGACCAGGCACCGGCGGCCACCATAACGGACGCAGTGGCAGAGGGGCAAAGGTTCTGCAGGTACACCATCGTGGCGGGTGCATTGGGAGCCCTCAGCCTCACTGGGATCATCTTGATTCTTGCCCTTGTACGCACCGTCTTTCAACACGTCGGAGACGGGCAACTTGCGGTGGCGCCCCTAATGTTCCTTTTTGTCCTGGCGGCCATCGCTTCCACGGTCCTCGGCCTTGTCGGCATTTCGGCGATACGCGCTTCGAGAGGCAGACTGATCGGGATGCCGCTTGCCGTGGCTATGTCGTTGCTGTACCCGATTATTGCGCTCTCATATGCTCTGGTGCAGGCGCTCTACAGCCTTTGCGTGCTGCTTCCACCACACACATGGCGTTCGGTGGCCGCAGGTGTCGCCTGGCTTATCACCATCGCCGTTGACATATTCATTATCAGAGCTGTCTGGCGCTGGGCGACACGGCCAGTGGCCACGGATGAGCTTATGTAGGCATGCAGGGCGGGCAAGCCCGCCCCGGAGGGTGAAATTTATGCGCCGGTGCTGTGGCGTATCCGCCGTGGCACATATGTCGTCTGTAGGGGCGCAATTCATTGCGCCCGGTACCGCCACCGGAAAACGAGGGCGCGATGAATCGCGCCCCTACCAAGCCAGCAGTGGTACATAGTCCTATAGTGGAATAAACGGTGGCAGACAGGAATATGCCTTGCGCCGGTTTAGGAAGCGGCTCTGAAGTGAGTGGTGGATTCGATTGGCCATTTGTTTTTGGCGTTTATGTATCTGGAGATGTTGTGAGCGAGGGCTTTTGTCCATCTGCGGGCGTGGTAGTGTTTGGGGCTTCGGCAGAGGGTTCTTGCGGCGTTGAACTGTTGGTCGAAAAGCCCTATGACGCGCTCGATGGGTCTGCGGTGCTTGTTGATAAACTCTGCGATCTCGGGCGGGTTCTGAAAGTGCCAGCTTGCGCAGGTTGCCGCGATAACCTGTATGCCTTTTGCCGCAAGCGCTTTGCGCCGGGCGATCTTGGGCCAGTAAGCGCTGTCCCCAACGAGAAGCCCCTCGAACGACGATTCCAGAAGTGCGTAAAGCCCCTGCACGTCATGGCGGTTCCCTCCGACGGGCTGGAGAAACGCTATAAGCCCGCCCTGGGTAACTATCAGGTGCTCCCTGACCCCGTGAAACCACAGCATCAAGGCATCGCAGCGGCCCGTGCGGGCAAGTCCTCCCAGGCGGACCTTCTTCTTGGCTCGAACCGTGCGGCAGACTTCCACGGGGTGGCTGTCGACGATAAAAAGGGGGACGGCCCCTCGATCATGACGCACAATGCCTTGCAAAGCGTCTCAAGAAGCCCTGTAAGAAGCACGCGCCTGTCGGCGAAGTTTTGCCTGGTAAGCCGCCTGGGAAAAAGGGCGCACATAGTGGGGTTGCGCCCCAGCCAAAGATGGAAGGAGTTGTCGGAGTGAAACCCCAATATCTCCTCAATGAGCGCCAGGCAGAGTATCTCCCTGTCGTCGACTTGGGGCGCCGGACCGGGGCGGCTTATGAGTTTGCCGTTAGTTGCCTTGATACCCGCATTGGAGAGGGCATCGTCAATGGCGGCATAAACGGCTATGACAATGTCTTCAAGAGATGGCGCGGCAGGTTCGGACATAGGACACCTCCAGTCAGCAAGTCCACTGCCCGAATACCCGTCTCCCAACGATACCGTCAAGAATATCGTCCGTATCGCCTTGCAACATAAGACCTTCTGAACACGCTAACCGGCGCAAGGCATAAGAATGTCCGCCCTACTTGTTGGGTGCGCATCTCGAAGACGCGCCGTGGTGCGGCTGCCTACCGGCCGTTGCCGACGGCGGCCCAGAGCATTCCCTGTGTCACGAGCTTTAGGACTTCCGGTTGCGCGGCCGTTGCGGCGACGTGGCCCAGAGAGCAGTAAAATACCCTGCCCCTGCCGTAGCGCTTCGTCCAAGCCACCGGCATAGCGACATCCCCGAAATTGGTCGTGGCGAGAACGTGGTTGCCGGGGTCGACGTGCATATAGTACTTCTCGGAAGTCACTTCGAAATCGTCGAGGCCCTCGGTGATGGGGTGTTTGCGGTCTGTTATGTTGACCGCGTACGTAACGTCGTCGCCGCCTGGGTGCGCCACCCATTGCCCGCCGACCATATACTGCCACTCGGTCTCCTGCCGGAAGGAATCCCCCATCCCGCCGTGGACGCCTGCGATGCCGGTCCCGGAGCTGACCGCCGCCAGGACGCCTTGGAGTTGACACTGTTCGATGGTCCCCATCGTCCACTCCGGTACGATGAGGTCCAGCGACTCCAGATTTTCCCTGTCCTCAAACGAACGAAGCGTGTTGGAGATTTCCACCTCGAACCCCCTCTCGCCGAGCGCCTCGCCGAGTATACCCGCCACCTGCTCCGGCTCGTGCCCCGCCCCGGCGCATTTACGAACCCGAAATGGTACCTCGGCACCCCTATAAAATCAAGGTAAATGTGCGCTTGCACCAGTGGCGGACAA
>JAGHCE010000188.1 GCA_021160625.1 Planctomycetota bacterium
AACCGACACCGTAAGCGTCCAGGACGGCGATATGGCGCTTGTGGCCCTGCCCTGCGAGCACGGTCTCTCGATTTCCTACACCCTCGACTATGCCTCCTCGCTCATATCGACGCAGAGCTTCGCCTTTGACCTCTCGGAGGAAACCTTCGCGCGCGAGGTGGCGCCCGCAAGGACTTTCTGCCTTTCCACAGAGGTCGAGGAGCTCAAGAAGCGCGGCCTCGGCCGCGGCGCGACCTACCAGAACACGCTGGTTGTCTCAGAAAAGGGCGTGATCGACAACGAGATTCGCTTCCCCAACGAATTCGCCCGCCACAAGGCGCTCGACATCGTTGGAGATCTTTTCCTGCTGGGCGCCGACCTCTACGCCAGGGTGGTCGGTGTCAAGTCCGGCCATGCCCTCAACGTCAAGCTCGTGAAGGCCCTGCGCGAGCAAATGAAGAGCCCGGAGGTCAGCTCCTGGGACGAGGCGGCCGCGCTCGACATCAGGCGCATCCAGCGGATTCTGCCGCACAGGTATCCCTTCCTGTTGGTGGACCGCGTTCTCGAGATTGAGGACGAGAAGCGCGCCGTCGGCCTGAAAAACGTGACAATAAACGAGGAATTCTTCCAGGGGCACTTTCCGGACCATCCGGTTATGCCGGGGGTGCTGCAGATAGAAGCTATGGCCCAGCTGGCGGGCGTGCTGCTGCTGCGCAGGCTGGAGCATTCCGGGAAGCTTGCGTACCTGCTCTCACTCGACGGCGTGAAGCTCAGAAGGGCGGTCGTGCCCGGAGACCAGCTGCGCCTGGAAGTCGAGATCGTCCGCCTCAGGAACCGCACCGCCCAGGTCCGCGCCAGGGCCTCAGTCGAGGACCAAGTGGCCGCCGAGGCCCAGATAAAGTTTATGCTCGTGGACGCCGGGGACTAAGCGGCTCCAAGTAGAAGCAATCCGGTTGTCAAGTAGGGGCGAGTGGAGCCTGGCCCTCGAAAGGCCGGATGATTGCCACGGACAACGTCCGTGGCCCCCGTAGCAAAGAGGGGTCGAAGACCCCCCGTGACAGACCGCGTTAGAGGACATCGGTTAGTTAGAACCACTTAGGCCGGGTGCGGGCCGCGAACCGGCGCAGTGAAAGAGGGGGAGACTGACATCGCAGTCACCATTCATCCCACCGCAGTAGTGGAGAAGGGCGCCGAGCTCGCCGACGGCGTCTCGGTAGGCCCCTTGTGCGTAATAGGCCCCCACGTCCGGGTCGGCGAGGGCACGAGGCTCATAAACAGCGTGACCCTTATGGGCCGCACCACCATCGGCCGCGACAACCTCATTTACCCTTACGGCGTCCTCGGCGCGCCGCCGCAGGACCTCAAATACAAGGGAGGCGACACCCTCCTCGAGATAGGCGACGCCAACACCATCCGCGAACACGTCACGATGAACGTGGGCACCGAGGACGGCGGCGGCCGAACGAGGATCGGCTCGAACAATCTCCTTATGTGCGCCTGCCACGTTGCGCATGACTGCAACGTCGCCGACAAATGCATCATCGCCAACAACGTGCTTCTGGCCGGGCACGTTCACGTCGGCGACTCGGTCGTGCTTTCCGGCTCGGTCGGCGTTCACCACTTCGTGACCATTGGTGAATACGCCTTTGTCGGCGGCCTCTCGCGGATAGTGCGCGACGTGCCGCCCTTCCTTATGACCGAGGGCAGCCCAGCCGCCGCGCGCGCACTCAACCTCGTCGGCCTGAGGCGAAACGGCTTTTCCCGCGAGGCCGTCGCCGCCCTCGAAGCCGCTTTCAAGGCCATTTTCCGCTCCGGCGAACCTATGGCGAGCGTCCTCGACGAGATAGAGGCCGCTGACCCTTCAAAGGAGGTAAGCCGCCTCGCGGTCTTCCTGCGCACCCGGACAAACGGCAAGCACGGCCGGGCGATGCAGCCTTGAGAATGGACGCCGTCACGTAGCGCGCGCATCATTTTCGCCACAGAGGCACCGAGACACAGAGAAACACGACGTAGGGGCGAGGGGAGCCTGGCCCGCGGAAGATCAGGTGATCGCCACGGGCAACGCCCGTGGCCCCCCGTAGCAGGAAGGGGGCGAAGCCCTCCCCGCGCGTGTGGTGGGAGAGGTAGGACAAGCATTCTTGCCTGTCACTTACTGAAGCCCTCCCCGCGCGTGCAGAATAAACGACGGCGGACAAGAATGTCCACCCTACGTAGCCACCAGTGGCACATAGCAGGAAGGAGACACATCGTGGCCTTGAGAATGGCCGTAGTAGGCGTTGGGAGTATGGGCGAGGCGCACGCGCGCGTTTCGGCCGCGCTGCCGGGCGTGGATCTCGTCGCCGTTTCGGATGCCGACCGGACGCGCTGCAGCGAGGTGGCGAAGCGTTATTCGACACAGGCCGTCGATGACTACAGGGACCTCGAGGGGAGAGTCGACGCCGTAAGCATCGCCGTGCCCACCCTCTTTCACGCCGAGGTGGCGCGCTTCTTTTTGGAAAGGGGCACCTCGGTCCTTGTCGAAAAGCCGATGGCGCGGACGTCCGCCGAGGCGGCCGGCCTCGTGGAAGCGGCGCAAAAATCCGGCGCCACGCTTATGGTCGGCCACATCGAGCGCTTTAACCCCGCCTTTATGGCCATCGAGGGGATGTGCGTGGAGCCGCTTTTTATCGAGTGCGATCGCATAAGCCCCTTTCGGTTTCGCTCGGCCGACGTAGGCGTGGTATTTGACCTGATGATCCACGACATCGACATAATACTGAGCCTCGCGCGCTCGAAGCCCGAAACAATCGACGCCTGCGGTGTTGGGGTCCTCGGCGAAAACGAGGACATCTGCAACGCCCGGATCGTCTTTGAAAACGGCTGCGTCGCCAACGTAACCGCCAGCCGCGTCTCCACCAAGTCCCTGCGCAAGATACGCCTCTTCGGCCGTGATTCCTACATCACCATCGACTACGCCGCCAGGCAGGCCCTCCTCTACCGCAAGTCCTCCAAGTTCACCGTCGACGTCGCAAAGGCGATGAAAAGCGGCGCAACGTCGCTTGCCGACTTCGCGGGGATGTCATTCCCGGACCTCCTCGACATCCGGGAGATCGAGCTCGACGACCACGAGCCGCTCGCAAAGGAGCTCGAAGCCTTCACCCACGCTGTCATCTCCGGAAGTGCCCCTCCCGTCACCGGCCACGACGGCTTAGAGGCCCTGGAAGTGGCCGAGGATGTGCTGGCATCCGTGAAGGCGTACCGTGAGAGGGTGGACAGGAGGTCGCCTTCGACCCCTTGAAGAAGTGCGCTATGCGGGGGGGGGCCTCGTGCATAGGGGCCGAGGTGCAAAGAAGGGAAGACGGCATCCAGAGACGTCGGGAAGCGCCGTAGGGCGGGTTTTTTTGTATCGATTGTTGACAAACGCATTTTTTATGTTCAAATTACGTGTTGATATACTTTTGGGCCGGGAAATCCCGGCGCGGGAGTATCCCCGGGGGGGATCGCGAGAAGAGGGAGCCCAGTTCAATTTTCCCTGCGGCGTCGTGCCGCATCAGGGTCCATAGAGCGTGACTGTTGGGGGTAAAGCGTATGCTTGGTCTCGGATTTGGAGTGGGGCTCGTCTACCTGCTCTGCATACTGAGCGCCCTTTTGTGCATCTTCTACGGGCTGGTCAACTGGAACAGGGGTGACGAGCCGGTTAAGACTGAAGACATCGAATGGGTCGAGGACGAGGAAAAGGCCGAGGAAGTTCTCTAACCTATATGAAGGGGAGACAGGGAATGCACAAGGTCCTTTTAGTACTCGTGGTGATTGTCGGTGTATTTCTCTGGGCCGAGCCGGCCTTGGCGCAGGAGGCCGCCGCGGGAGCCGCGGCCGAGGGGATGCACATCAACCTTTCCCAGACGATTACCGTCATCGTTTACCTTATGATCTTGGGGTACCTGGGTTACCTGGGGTACCGCAGGTCGAAGACCGCGGAGGACTATCTTCTCGCCGGACGCAACGTGCACCCGTACGTTATGGCGCTTTCGTACGGGGCAACGTTTATCTCCACGTCGGCGATTGTCGGTTTCGGGGGCGTGGCGGGGATGGTCGGGATGTCGCTTTTGTGGCTGACGTTCCTGAACATCTTCGTGGGCATTTTCATCGCCTTTGTGTTTCTCGGCGGCCCGACGCGCCGGATGGGTCACCACCTGGGCGCCCACACCTTCCCGGAGCTTTTGGGCAAGCGCTATAACTCGCGCTTCATCCAGGTCTTTGCCGGGGTGATTATCTTTCTGCTGATGCCTGTTTACGCTGGCGCGGTGCTGTTGGGCGGCGTGAAGTTTCTCTCCGTCAGTTTCGGGATGAGCCTGAACCAGGGCATCCTGCTGCTTTCGGTCATCATCGCCCTCTACGTCGTGGCGGGGGGCCTGCGCGGCGTTATGTACACTGACGCCTTCCAGGGGTCGGTGATGTTCGTGGGAATGGTGGTGCTGCTGGTGTTCGCCTACGTGAAGGCCGGCGGCTTCATCTCGGCCCACAAGGCGCTTGCCGCGCTCCAGAACTCTCCGGCCGGCGGCGGCCTTGTCGGTTACGCCGCGATGCCCACCTTCGGCAGCAAGTGGTGGTGGATCGTGATATCGAGCATGGTGCTGGGCGTCGGCATAGGCGTACTCGCCCAGCCGCAGCTGGCGGTTCGCTTTATGACGGTACGCAGCAAGAAGGAGCTAAACCGCGCCTGCGCCATAGGGGGGCTCTTTATCCTCTCGATGACGGGAGGGGCTTTCACCGTTGGTGCCTTGAGCAACGTGTATTTCCAGAAGACGGCCGGTAAGGTCGCTTTCGACTACGTCAACGGGAACATCGGAACGATTATCCCGACGTTCATCGACCAGGCTATGCCCAAGTGGTTCGGCCTGCTGTTTCTGCTTGCCCTCCTGGCCGCTGCGATGAGCACGCTGTCGAGCCAGTTCCATGTTATGGGCACTTCCATCGGCCGTGACGTCTACGAGCGCGGTATCCGCCGCAAGGTGGCCTCCGACCGCCTCACGCGCCTGATAACCCAGGCCGGCGTGGCGCTGGCCATTGTGTTTACCGTCGTCCTCACGTGGCAGTACGCCAAGAACCCCAAGGAGCCCATCATCGCGAGCGCTACCAGCATCTTCTTTGCGCTGTGCGCCTCCACGTTCCTGCCGACGTTTCTTTTGGGGCTCTTCTGGCGCAGGATGAACCGCGCCGCCGCGATCTCGAGTATGCTTGCGGGCTTTCTTATGACGGCCTTCTGGCTTACGTTCATGCAGGTGAAACCCGCCTCGGCCTTGAGAATCTGCGGCTGGCTCTTCGAAAAGAAGTCGCTGGTCGCCAAGATGCCATGGCCCGTGGTGGACGCTATTATCCTGGCGCTGCCGCTGTCCTTTATCGTGGCCTTCGTGGTGGCGCTTGTTACGAAACCGATGTCCAAGGAGCACTTGGATAACTGCTACTCGACCGTGAGCGGGTAGCCTGGCAAACCCAGTGGGAGCAGTAAGGAGGCGGTGTATGGGAAAGAGATTGTTTTGTACGGCAGTTGTTGCGGTGATTCTCCTTTGTGGGGTCGCCGCGGCCCAGGAGGCTCCATCGGCTCCATCGGCCCCGTCGGCCGAGGAACTCGCCAGGCAGCTCGCCGACACTCAAGCCCAGCTCGAAAACGCCAACAGGCGTCTCGGCGAGCTCGAGCGCAAGTTCGGTGAAATACAGGGCGACCTGGGCAAAACCAGCAAGGGCGTTGACACGCTCGAAGCCGAGCTGAAAAAGATCGAGGTGAAAAGCGGCGCAATGACCACGGCCGGCGGCTTCACCTTCACGCCCTACGGCTACATCAAGGTGGATATGGTCTACGACGACACCCGGACCAGCGGCACCAGCGCCACCGCGTTCGTGCTGCCTGAAAATCCCACCTACGGCTCTGACAGGCACCTCACTATGACTGCCCGTCAGACCCGCCTGGGCGTCAACATCACCGGCCCGGACGTCGGCGAGGCCAAGTCGGCAGGTAAGATCGAGGCCGATTTCTATGCACCAGCCACGGTCGAAAACAAGGCCCAGCTGATGCTGCGCCAGGCCTACTGGCAGCTCACCTACCCGAACTGGAACGTCCTCGTCGGGCAGTCGTGGGAAGTGGTCTCGCCGACCTTTCCGCACATCCTCAACTATGCTTACCTGGCCCTGTCGGGTAACCCCGGCTACAGGGAGCCGATGATCCGCTACGAGCGCACGGACAAGGTCTGGAGCGACAAGACCCTCAAGACCGACCTCGCCCTGGTGCGCGGCGTGGGCACCCCCACGGGCCTCAGAAGCACTTCGTGGCTCGACGATGAGGCGTCCGACTCTGGAATGCCGCAGGTCCAGGCCCGCGTGGGGCTCTCCATTCCCACTAAGCTCGAAAGGCCCATCGTCGTCGGCGTCTCCGGCCACTACGGCCAGGAGGAGTACGACTACAACGCCGCAGGTGTGGTAGTCACCGGCAAGGGCAGCATCTACAGCACCTACAGCGGCAACGTCGACTGGGCGGTGCCGATCTCGAAGTGCGTCGATTTCGCCGGCGAGTTCTTCAGCGGCCGCAATATGGACGGCCTTATGGGCGGTGTGGGCCAGGGCGTCAACCTCACCCTCGCAAAGCCCATCGACGCAATAGGCGGCTGGGGACAGCTGTCCTACCATCCGGCAGGGCAGTGGGTCTTCAGCGTCGGCGCCGGTATCGACGACCCCCAGAACAACGACCTCTCCGCCGGGGGACGCTCGCGTAACGCGACCTACTTCACCAATGCCATATACAACATCAACAAGAGCACGCTTCTCGGCCTGGAGGTCTCCTACCAGGATACCGATTGGAAAGGCACCGCCGACGGCGACAACGTCCGGGTCCAGACCTCGCTGCAGTTCAAGTTCTAAGACCCTGTTTGACCGAAAGGGCCGTGCCTTCCATGGCGCGGCCCTTTTTATTTCCCGGCCCTTAGCGGACGAGGCATGTGCCACCCAACAAGTAGGGCGGACATTCTTGTCTGCCGAACGTTTATTCCGCTGCCACGGGCACGGCGTGCCGTGCCCGTGGCAACCTCTGACCTTCCGCGGGCGAGGCATTGTGCGGTGCCAGGAGATAGTATACAAGTTGTGCCACGACATGGTATACAGTTTTGGGTATCCTCTGGAGCGGAAAGGAGGGTACTCGGATGCCGTGGAGAGAGATCA
>JAGHCE010000017.1 GCA_021160625.1 Planctomycetota bacterium
GGTTGAACTTCAACACCATAATTTATGATTTTCGTGTCCCCGCCCTTGTCCCAAAAGCCCCTTTGTGTAATTGAGGCCCTTTTGTTAACAGGAGGCGGGATGGCGAAGAACGGGACGGCATTGAGGGAAATAGCGGCGATTCTGGCAAGGGGCTACCTCAGACTTGCGGGAAAGGCCCGGCATGAAACGGCGGAGACCACCTCGGAAAACTCTCGCAATTCTTCCGGAATTGCCTTGATGGGTGCCGCGGAAAACGGCTTCATGTGTGTGCGTGAGGTGGAAACCGAGTAGGAGGCCAGTATGACCATAGCAGCCGAGATCAACGCCCTGCGGCAGATGAGTACGCCGGAGCTTAAGCGCAAGTACCGCGAGGTGTTTTCCGAGGAGCCGCGTTCCAACAACAAGGACTTCCTCTGGAAGCGAATCGCCTGGCGCATACAGGAACTGGCCTTCGGCGGCCTCTCCGAACGCGCAAAGGCCCGCGCGAAGGAACTGGCCAATATCGCCGACATCCGCATACGTGCGCCCAGAGGAGCCTTTGACGACCTCCCCTGCCCGCTCGCGCCGGCGCAGGTGAAGGGAAAGGCTCTTCCCCGACGCGGCGAAGTCCTTGTGCGGGAGTACAAGGGGCAGCGCGTGGAGGTCGAGGTCCTTGAGAAGGGCTTTGCCTACGCTGGGCGCACCTACAGGTCGCTTTCCGCGGTTGCGCGCGCCGTGACCGGCTCTCACTGGAACGGGCGTCTATTCTTCGGCTTGAGCGGCAACGGGGACAAGTAGGATGGCAAAGGCGAGGCATGCCCCGGGGAAGCGACAGGCAAAGTTGGCAAGAGCAACTCTCCTTCGCCCAGTACGAGCGCGAGATAATTGCCGAGCGAACGCGAGACAAGGTCCGCGCCGCCAGGCGCAAGGGCAAGTGGACCGGCGGCTGGCCACCGCTGGGCTACGACGTCGCGCCCGAGGGCGGCAGGCTGGTCGTGAATAAGCCTGAGGCCGGCCAGGTGCGCAGCCTCTTCCGGCTGTACCTCGAGCGAAGGTCGGTTCCTGCGGTGGCCAGGGAGGCGAACCGCCGGGGCTGGACGACCAAGTCCTGGACGACCCGCGAAGGAAAACGCCGCCCCGGCAAGCCCTTCACGAAGAACTTCATGTACAAACTCCTCAGAAACAGGCTCTATGCCGGCTCGATTAGCCTTGGGAATGAGACCTACAAGGGCGAGCATGAGGCGATAATAGACAAGGCCACCTGGGACAATGTGCAGGCGCTTCTTGGTGAAAACGGCTCCACCGGCGGCGCCAAAGTGCGCAACATGCACGGCGCGCTCCTCAAGGGCATCATCTACTGCGGGAGCTGCGGCTCTCCAATAACCCACGTCCACACCAAAAAGAGAAACAGGGTTTACCGCTACTACGTCTGCCGGAAGGCCCAAAAAGAAGGCTGGAAGACCTGTCCCACCAAATCCGTATCCGCCCCTGACATCGAGCAGTTCGTCCTCGACCGCGTGAAGGCCATGGGGGAAGACCCCGCCTTGAAAGCCGAGGTGGTGGCACGTCTTCGCGCAAAGAAGGCCTCGGGTCTCGCCAGCCTCACTAACGAAAGGAGCCTCATCGACTCGCAGGTAAGAAGGCGCAGAGATGAGATACGCCGCTTGGTAGCGTCCCTTGCACAGGACGACTCGCCGGCGTCGGCAATAGCCACGCGACTCGGCGAACTCGAACGCGAGAACAGCACCGCCGCCGCGCGCCTGGCAGAGTTGGACAAGGAAATATCCGCACATCACTCATCCGAAGTCGATCAAAGCACGGTGACAAAGGCCCTTGAGGCCTTCGACCCCATATGGGACGAACTCTTCCCCCTCGAGCGGGTCAGGATACTTCAACTCGTCATAAAGCGCGTCACCTACGACGGCGAGGCAGGAACGGTATCTCTGGACCTCCACGAAACCGGCATCCGGGCGCTGGCCGAGGAAATGAGGGCAGCAGAAGCGGAGGCAAATGGTGAAAAAGAAGAATGATGTGCAACAGCACAAACAGAGCGTCAACACACAAAACCGCTTCACCTTCAAGGTAAACTTCCCCCACGGAAGGGGCTGCAGACGCAAGTCGGCCCAAGCCACGAAAGCCCCCACTGCCCCTCCAGCAATCCCCCGCGTAGCGCGCCTATTGGCTTTGGCCCACCACCTCGAGACCCAAGTCCGCACCGGCACAGTCAAAGACTACGCCGAACTCGCATCCCTCCTCGGCGTCTCCCGCGCCAGAATAACCCAACTCCTCAACCTCCTCTTTCTCGCCCCCGACATCCAGGAAGAGATTCTCTTCCTGCCCCCCACCAAAAAAAGGCCACGCCCCACTCGCCGAACACCACCTCCGCTGTATGGCCAAGGAGCCGGATTGGGCCAGGCAGTGTGAAGCATGGGGAAGCGTACACGAATCAGTTACTGGCAATGGGCGCATAACAGTCGTAACGTAGGACGGATCTGGTTGGGGAGATGATTAACTGGCGTCGCCCAGCGTTGTGGACGATTATAAGCACGGTAGCACACCACGGTGTTCTACTTGAGTTCTTGCTCTGTCAGCCCCTGGCCGAGATTAGGGTGTAGGAGATCGCGGAGGTCAAACCACTGGTCCTTACTAATCAATTCCTCCGCAAGCCTCTTGGCGGGCAGCGCAGCACGAGGCTCTCCAGAGCGGATGCAGGATGATATGATCCTTCTTGCTGATTTCTTCAGGGCGTCCCTGCGCCACTCTTGCCTGATTCCCTCCAGAATGAGCTTGAGGCAGTTGAGCACATCGACAGGATGCTTTGAAGCGAAGTCTGAAAGTCCCTCAGCAACCATCTCTTCTTGCTCAATGACCCCTCCGGTGAGACGAAGCACGTCCTTGAGTTGGTTAAATATCCACTCTTCAGGAAGTTTTCCGCTTATGAACCACTCGCCGAACGCAGCCATCTCCGATATGTCCACGTTGCTTTCGGGTTGACCAAACTGGGACCTGCGCGATTCCCAGAGCTTCCGGTACCTTTTCAATACCGCGCAAGGAATGTCTTCTTTCATTGCGCTAAGGTATTTTCCTACGAAACGTAGCGCATAGGTTCTGAAGCTTGCTGGTGCGACTGACCAGAACTCGTCCATCAGTTCATCGGCCCCCTCCAGTTCCCAGCCGTAGCAGATAGTCTATGATACTCCCCAAAATTAGGACCAGGCAATAAGATAATCTCGCGGGCCCGACGATGCAAGAGCGAGGAGGCGAGAGGATGGCCAAGCGCAAGCGGCGCGCGGCGGCGTTGAAGGCGAAGGTGGCGTTGGAGGCGATCCGTGGAGAGAAGACGGCCAACGAGCTGGCGGGGCTGTATCAACTGCACCCGACACAGATCGCTGCCTGGAAGAAGCAGGCATTGCAGGGCATGACGGAAATCTTCGCCGACGGCCGCCGCAAACGCA
>JAGHCE010000236.1 GCA_021160625.1 Planctomycetota bacterium
CCGGAGACCCTCGCGGAAGCCCTCCCACTGCTGCGGCGTCAGCGTTCGCGCGACCTTCCCGGGCACCTTCGCCAGGATGTTCTCAATGTGGGGGTCGCCTGAGGGCATTTCTTTCATAGTTTTCCCCATCACGAGCGGGGCTGCCGCCAGTGAACCGGTCGCAGAGACTTCCCCGTCCCGGGGGACCCGCCTGCGGCGGAAACGCCGCTCCCGGAGGGCTCTGCCAGGTATTTGTCGGCTATTTCCTTCTCAATAGTGCAGTATAGTGCAGTCGCACTTATGCGTGCAGGTCATACGGCAGACCACCCCGCCGGACGGCACCGGCGCGCGGCTGGAGGGGTATTTCCGTGCTACCGGGGCACGGCTTCGGCCGAAAAAGGTGACTGCGGTGCCGCCGCGGGAGGTGCCCGGGACGCTCGCGGTGCCCGTGGCGAGGCCGATTTTTTGCTTGCCGCGGCCGTTCCGGCGGGGTATAAGTCCTTGTGGCGGGTGTGTGGCAAGGCAGGGGTGTCGGACCACTCGACGCGGTGTTTTCTTGATGTCCGCAGGTTGCGTGGCGGCCCGCCGAAGACAAGCCAGGAGGCGGCCAGGGCCGATCCTCAGGAGGGTCATTCGCCGGGGTGGGGTGTGTGAACTCGTGTAGGGTGCGGCTTGCCGCGCGCGGAATACCCCACGGCAGGGCAAGACCTGCCGTGGCACACATATCACCCAAGGGTGCGGCTTGCCGCGCGCGGAATAAAGTAGGGTGCGCCTTGGCGCACGCGAAAGGGTCATTCGCCGGGGCAGGTGGTGTGAACCGAACCCCACGTAAGTCTGAGCCGAACCGTTAGCCCGGCGGGTACCTTGGATGAGGAGGCGGGAGTGACTGGTAAAGTGCCGTCTGGTTCTGGTGCAGGCTGGGGCTCTGTGGCCTCGTGGCGAGTGTGCGCGGTGGTCACGGTCGTGCTGCTTCTGGGCGGGGCGTCGTACAGGCTGGCAATGGCCAGGCTTCGTCCGCTGATGACTGCGCGCATCGAGCTTCCCGTGCCGCTGGCGGAATTTCCCGAGAAAATCGGCAGGTGGCAAGGCAAGGAAAGACCGCTTTCTGCGGCAGTCGAGCGCATCGCCGGCAACGATGACTATCTCAACCGGCTGTATATCAACAGTGCCGCCGGGGAACGGGCCAACCTTTACGTGGCATACTCCGCGCGCCCGCGGAATATGCTGGGCCATCGCCCTCGAACGTGCTACGTCGGTGCGGGATGGGTTCACGACAGGACCGACGAGACCGAGGTGGCGCTTGTGGACGGTGGGGATCTCGCCTGCCTGGTGCACCGTTTTCACCTGCCGCCGCCCAAATCGGGGCAGGTCGTGGTGCTCAATTACTACATCTTGAACGGCGTTACCACAAACGACGCCAGCAGCTTCACAGGCGTGGGCTGGCGGCTTCCGAACATCTCCGGCAACCCTGCGTGGTACGTGGCGCAGGTACAGATTTCGTCGTCTTCGGAGGCGGCCGTCCGGCGGCTTGCGGCGGCGACCGCCCGGCGCATCTTTGACTTCCTGCCCGACAGCGACGGCAAGGTCCGCGAGGTCGAGGCGCGTGCCAAGATGCAGGCGGGAGAGCATTCCACGGCGGCACAGAAGTGATACTCCGGACAAGCGGGAGTGCTCTGCCTGCCCTGCTTGAAAAACACTGGCCGGACATATCCGTCTACTGCTGCGGATTTGTCCCCCCGGCGGGTATAGGAGACCAACCATAGCGGGAATACTCGCATTTTTCCGGGGCGGCAACTTGAAGGCCCGGGCCGCGCGCGGCGGCGCGTGGCTAAGCGGGGCCACCGGAGTCGAGCAGGGCGCGCGCCTCTTGCGCAACATTATCCTTGCAAGGATCCTGGCCCCGGCGGACTTCGGCCTGATGGCGTTGGTCGTTGCGGCCAACAGTGCCTTCGAAGCCTTCACGGAACTGGGTGTTAGCCAGTGTGTCGTCCAGAACAAAATGGGCTCCCGCAGAGAATTCCTCAACGCCGCCTGGTGGTTCTCGGCGCTGCGGGGGCTCGCCATATACGTTGTCGCAATGCTCAGTGCCCCGGTTATTTGTTGGATATACGGAAAGCCGGAACTGCTGGCGCTGCTGAGGGTGGCGTTCGTGGTGCCGTTTATAAACGGCCTTGTGAGTCCAAGGGTGCACGTTCTCCAGAAACAGATGCATTTCGGCCGGTGGGTGGCGATTGCCCAGGGGTCGGGCCTCTTGGCGGTGGCCGCGGCGGTTTGGACGGCCTTCTGGCTGGAGAACGTGTGGGCGCTGGTAATCGGCCTCGTGGTGGGGGCTTTCAGCCGGACCTTGCTTTCATTCGTCCTGTGCCCCTTTCTGCCGAAATTCAGGCTCGACAGGGGCTCGCTCGGCGAGATATTTAAGTTTGCCAGGGGGATGTTTGGCCTGCCGATCCTTATGATGCTTTTTCTCCAGGTGCCGATCTTCGTTGTCGGAAAGATGCGTTCGGTGGATGAACTGGGCGTTTTTTCGCTTGCCTACGGGTTGGCAAGTATGCCGTTTATGCTCTTTTCGCGCGCCGTGGTACCGCTGATGCTGCCGGCTTTTTCCGAGTTGCAGGACGACGACAGGCGGCTTCGCCGCGCCTTGAGCGCGGCGGTCAGGGTCACCGCATTGCTCGGGGTGCCCGTGGCCGCGTTTGTTACCGTCTTTGCCAGGGATGTCCTGACGGTCGTGTACGGCGCCGATTACGGGGAAGGCTGGGCGGTCCTGACGGTGTTCGCGTGGTCCGGAACGGTTTCAATGGTCAACAGCTGCATCGTGAGCGTTTTTCTCGGCCTCGGGAGGCCGGGGCTGCACAGGTTATACTCATCCGTGCGCGTCGGCATCCTGTTGTGTCTGGTGATTCCGTTCATCTGGGTGGCGGGCATTGCGGGCGCGGCGATCGCGGCGCTTATCGCCATTTCCCTCGTGCTGGTGTTGCAGCTTGGACGGCTCAGGAAGCTTGTTTCCATCTCCGGCATGGCGATAGCCGCCTCGGCGCGTGAGGGCGTGTTGCTTGGGGCGGGGGTGCTGGTGCTTTCGCTGACGGCACGGCTGCTGCTGGCCGATTCCATTCGGTTGAGCGTTGCGCTGCGGGGCCGCGTGTGCTCCGTTCCGCTTAGCCTTGTGCTCGGTCTGGCCGTTTGCATGGCGGCACTTGGGGTTGGGGCGATAAGGATGGTGAAAATGAGGATGGGCGCATAATGAAAAGCGTGCTCGGCGGATTTCTGTATCGTCTCTACGCCGTACGAAGCAGGTTCCTTCGCAGGCGTATATTCCGCGCCGTAACCTGGCTGGAAGGCGGTGAAGCGTACTCCGGGACGCTCCGGCGGATTTTCGCGGACTATCACGATGTCCGCGTCGGCCCTTACAGCTACGGCGGCTGCTTCAACGCGGAAAGGATCGGCAGGGGGAGTCGGATCGGCGCGTACTGTTCTATTGCTTCGGGCGTATGGGTGTTCAACAGGAACCACTCGTTTGACTTCAGATCGCAGCACCCGTTCTTTTTCAACAAGGCCTTTGGCTATGTGGGGGAGGACCTGGTTGAGCACAACGACCTGGAAATCGGCAATGACGTGTACATCGGCTGCAACGCGATAATCCTGCCGAGGGTATCTGTTATAGGCGACGGGGCGGTTGTCGGCGCCGGCGCCATAGTGACGAAAGACGTGGAACCGTTTGCGGTCGTGGCCGGCAACCCGGCGCGGGTAATCAGGTACCGCTTTTCGCCGGAAAGAATCGCCGAGATCGTGAAGTCGAAGTGGTGGGAGAAAAGCATAGAAGAGTTGCAATCCGACTTTGAGAACTTCACGAGACCTGTTGAGGATACGACGTGAGCCACGCGCCGCGCATATGCCTTCTGGGCGCCCATCACAAGACGGGAAACCTCGGCGTCAGCGCCTTAGCCGAGGGCACGCTGCAGGGTATATTCGACTGCGCCGAGGATGCTGAGGTCTCGATCCTGGCGGGCCTGAAGGCCCCCGGAGAGCACATCTTCCGGCACAGGGGCCGTCGTATAACCGTCCCGATATTGAACATCTCCTTCTCGAAGAGGATATTCGGGGCCAACCATATCCTGATGCTGACATTCAAGGCGGTGTTGTTGAGGCTTGTCGGCCGTCGGGGGCTCAGAAAGCGCCTTTCGGCGAAAAGCCCGGTCCTTGCGGCCCTTGCCGATGCCGACGTCGTTGCGGACATTTCCGGCGGCGACAGCTTCACCGACACCTACGGTTGGCGCCGGATGCTCCTTCAAAGCCTCCTGAAACTTATGGCCTTAGCCGGCGCGGACAACGTGGTCCTTCTCCCGCAGACTATCGGCCCTTTCAACGGTCGCCTTGCTAAGGCGGCGGCGCGTGCGCTGCTTCGCAGAACCGCCGTTGTCTACTCGAGGGACAGGGAGGGGCTCGACGAGATAAGGCGGCTTGCGGGCAGATGTGACGACGGGTTCGTCCGGTTTGCCCCCGACGTGGCGCTCCTCGTTCGGCCGGTTCCCCCGGACGGGGTCGAAGAGGCCGAGTGGGCGGTGCCGGTGGAGAAATTCGGGCTCGTTGTCGGGGTTAACGTGAGCGGTCTTCTTCTCTCGGGCGGCTACACGAAGCGCAACCAGTTCGGTTTGAGGAGTGACTACAAGTCGGTCGTCGTCGCCGTGGTGCGCCGCCTGCTGGAGGAGCCTGGCGTCCGAGTGCTTCTCGTACCGCACGTTTTCACGACACCCGGCGAACTGGAAAACGACCCCGACGCGTGCGAGGCCGTCCGCAACTGCCTGCCGGAGGATGAGAGGGCCCGCGTCTTCGTCGTACGGGGGCTCTTCGGGCCGGCCGAGATAAAGCACGTTATCGGCAAGTGCGACTTTTTCGTCGGGTCGAGGATGCATGCCTGTATCGCGGCCCTTTCGCAGGGGGTGCCCGCCGTGGGAATCGCCTACAGCAGGAAGTTCAGAGGCGTTTTCAATACGCTCGGCGTAGAGGCCTGTGTGACCGATCCCAGGATAATGTCCGAGGAAGAGATTGTGAGCGCGGTTGCGGATGCTTTTCGCCGCCGCGAGGAAATCCGGGAAGTGCTCGCAGAGTCGGTCCCGGCGGCCAAGGCCGCGGTGCGGAAGGCGTTCCGGGACATTGTGCCCGGCGCGGGCGGGCAGTTGTGAATAAGAGTGTGAATATCGCCGATGTGGTCGGAGGCCGGGTATGCTGCGGCTGCGGGGCCTGTGTGGTCGCCTGTCCCCGGGGCGCGATAGAAATTGCCGAGGGGCGCCGCTACAACTTTGCCCGCCTTGATGCGGCCAAGTGTGTCGAATGCGGCCTCTGCCGCCAAGTGTGCCCCTCAACAGCCCTGCTGTCAAACGAGCCCGACCGGGCGGTGGGACCTGTGGCGGATGCCGGGGAGTGCTCTCTGGCCTGGGCGGGTGATGAGAA
>JAGHCE010000200.1 GCA_021160625.1 Planctomycetota bacterium
GAGGATGCGGAAGTGCCGGCTTCCGACGAACGCCGCCACGTACCCGAAGGCCAGCACGAAGCCCGGCAGCGCAAGCGGCATCATAGCGACAAGATCCAGCGCGCCCTTTCCGAAGAGCTTGCGCCGCGCCAGAATCCAGGCAATCCCGACACCTATCACCACGTCGATTGCAGTGCTGCCCGCGCTGTAGAAAAGCGAGTTCTTTATCCCGACAAGGGTATCCTCCCGTGTGAAGACATCGCGGAACCACGCTAAGGTGTACTCGGAGGGCAAGGCGCTCATAAACCAGGTCTTCGAGACGCTCATAAGTATCACCGCAAGATGCGGCAGGACGGCCACGAGCGTAACGGCTGCGAAGATCCCCCAGGCAAGCACGGTGCCCCTAACGCCAAGCGCCGTGCGCGCGCCGCCACGGGTGTCCTTTGAAAGCATATAGTACGTGCGCCGGCCGGAAAAGTGCTTCGAGAGCATAAAGGCCCCCGCACAGATGATGATCACCAGCACGACCAGCGCGAAGGAGGCCGGGTTGTCGTTTACGGCCTTGGCGTCGTTGAATATCTGCACCGGGACGACCTTCTGGAAATGAAAGATGAGCGGGGTGCCGAGGTCCGTAAACGACCAGATGAAGACGATTATGGAGCCGGCGAAGAACCCCGGCATCACCAGCGGCAGCGTCACCGTCCGGAAGAGCCGCCAGGGGGAGGCGCCGAGGTTCTTAGCGGATTCCTCCAGCGCCGGGTCCACGTTTGCCAGGGCGGCGGCAAGGTTGAGGTACATTATCGGGTAAAGATGAAGGGTTTCGAGGATTATGACGCCCAGGAGCCCGCCGCGCGTCAGGTCGAGAAGCCCCATAGTGTCGCTCGGCACGATCTTCATGAGCGACAGCACCTTTACGGCGAGTATGTCGATTGTTCCGTTGCGCGAGAGCACCTGGCGCATACCGATGGCGCCCACGAAGGGAGGCATAATCATCGGGATGAGGACAAGCCCGGTGAGCCATTTCTTCCCGGCGAATGAATAGCGCCCCGTGAGAACCGCCAGCGGCGTCGCGACCAACGCCGAGACCGCCGTCACGCACAGGCCGATAAAAAGCGAATTTTTGATCGAGTCGATCTTGTTGGGGTCGCGTATGAGGCTTGTGAAAAGCCCCATCGTCACCTCGCCGTTGACCACAAACGCCCGGCGCAGCATAAGCACCACGGGATACAGCAGAAAGAACCCCAGGAACACCGCCACCGCCGCCGCAAAGACGATCGTGCCGACCCCGCCTCGTGAGCCCCTACCCGGCATCACCGCCTCCAGTCGAAGCGTCCGGCGCCGGGAAAACGAGAACGCGCTCCGGCGGGAAGCTCACCCGCCGCACGACCTCCCGGCCCGACGGGGCCACCACGAGGGCCTTGAGTTCGCTCGGGCCCACCCTCAGGACGTATTGGCCGACGTCGCCGAGGAAGGTGTACCGGACGGTCTTGGCGTCAAAGGAGTTCGCACCGCCGGCAGCCTGGGCCGGCTCGATGTCCTCCGGGCGGATGCTGACGGTGCATTCGCGGCCTTCGGCGACCTGGGCGAAACCGCACAGGATTCCCCGGACATCGCCGACGTCGGTGCGGACGACGCCGCTGTCGCCGCTTACCTGCATCAGGGTCCCCGCCAGCAGGTTGGTCTCGCCGACAAAAGCGGCGACGAAGGCACTGGCCGGACGGCGGTAGACCTCCTCGGGGGTGCCCACCTGGACGAGGCGCCCCTCTGACAGGACAGCCAACCTCCGGGCCATCGAGAGGGCTTCCTTCTGGTCGTGTGTGACGTATATGGTGGTCACGCCCGTCTCGCGATGTATGCGGCGGATTTCCTCGCGCATTTCGAGGCGCAGTTTCGCGTCGAGATTTGAAAGCGGATCGTCGAGCAGCAGACAGCCCGGATTTATGACAAGGGCGCGGGCGACGGCCACGCGCTGCTGCTGGCCGCCGGAGAGCTGGTTGGGGAACCGCTCGCGCTGAGGCGTCATAGCAACCATATCGAGGGCTTGCGCAACCTGCCTGCCAAGTGCGTGAGCGGCAACGCGGCGAACCCTCAGGCCGTACGCGACGTTTTCGAAGACCGTCATATGGGGCCATAGGGCGTAGTTCTGAAAGACCATTCCGGTATTTCGCCTGTGGGGCGGCGTGGAGGTTATGTCGCGTTCGTCGAAATAGACACGGCCGCTGTCTGGCTGCTCGAAGCCGGCGATGGTTCTCAGAATCGTGGTCTTGCCGCAGCCCGAGGGCCCCAGGAGAAAAAAGAGTTCGCCTTCACTGACATCGAGACTGACCGAATCGACCGCCGTGACGGCGCCGAATTTTTTCGTGACGCTTTCCAGCCTGACTGCGACCGCGCCCGCAAGTGTGCGGCTGTTTCCTGAAGACATTGGAAGTCCTCGGTCAAGGTCCTATCGCGTTATCGCCTGTTTGCCCAAGAGAAAATACTAAACCCTCCCACTGGTGGGCAAGCCACCAGTGCCACATATTCTCCGTAGTTGTGTAGGGTGCGCTTTAGCGCACGCAGAATGAACGACGGCAGACAAGAATGTCCGCCCTACCATTGGAAGGCCACCAGTGGCACATTGCTTTGTAGGGGCGCAAGTTCACTTGCGTCCGCAGGGGAAGAGTACGGGTGCATTGGGCGCGATAAATCGCGCCCCTACAAAGCCACCAGTGCCACACAGTCTCTGTAGGGGCGAGGCATTGCCTCGCCCGCGGAAGGTCAGATGATTGTCTCGGGCAACGCCCGTGGCCCCCGTAGCAGAGAGGGGTCGAAGCCCTCCCACATAGCAAGAAGGGGGCGAAAGCCTTCTCCAAAGGAATGGTTGGAAATGGAGCGGCAACGAGGCGGGTTGCTACGATACTTTGCTTTCCCATTCGCCTGCGCCCTGCTCTTGTGCACCCTGGTCAGCTGCGACCAAGTGCTCCATCTGTTTGCCGGGCTTGAACGTGACGACTTTTTTGGCGGGGACGAAGACCTCCTCGCCGGTGCGCGGGTTGCGGGCCTTGCGGGCCTTGCGGGCCTTGACCTCGAAAACGCCGAAGTTCCTAAGCTCTATGCGGCCCTCGGCGGCGAGGGCTCGAACCACCGCATCGAAAGTTTCCTGGACAACCTTCTTGACGTCCTGCTGGGAGAGATTCAGCTGGTCGGATATCCGCCTGACGATTTCCTTCTTGGTCACAGCCTCCTCCTCTGGGCAACCGCGCAATTCCGGGCGGTTGTTGATGAAAAGTCTTGTCCCGCAACCATTTACAACAACGGTTCTGAAGAATGTTTACCGTTGCCGTTGATTCCTGTCAAGGAAAAAAAACCGCAAAATTATGCCGGCGACCAGGGCAATGGGATTTCACGAGGGACGATTTCCTCAATGAGCCGGGCCAACGGCGCATAGTCCGGGCGAATTGCGTGCTCGGTGGAAATGCGCCTGACCTCGGCCAGTGCGCGTTCGTGAAGGCCGCTTGCCACGCCACCGGCCTTCTCGCAGAAAAACGTTCGGCAGCCGAGCACCCTCCCGCTGCGCGCGGTGCAGAGAGCGCCGCGCTGATAGGGGCACGAATCGTCGTCGAATTTCCCCGGGGGCTTTCCAGAAACGGCGACGAGGTAAAGCGCTTCGAGGTACGTGGCAAAGAGGCGGTGGCCGAACGTGTCGAAGTGGCAGCACTCGCCGCAGCGGCGGCAGTCACGCCGGGGGGTCTCGGCATCAACCTTGGCGTAGACGGCCGCGAGGGCCTTGAAGGCTTCCTGCAGTGACGAGTCAGTCATACCAGGCCTGCCAACTGGTCAATCTCATCCTTATCGTAGAGCCTGCCGCGACCGATACCGGGGCACCTTTCGGCAACTCTTTGCCAGGCGGCGCGGCTGCGGATATTCTCCGGCCAGAAAGGGAACGTCCGGCACTGCTCAGGCCGCGCCGGGTAGACCGTGCAGCCCTCACCGCTTTCCCAGAGGATGCAGTCGCCGTTGGGCTTCTCCAGAAGGCTAAGACGCTTCCCTGCCCGGCGCAGGCACTTCGCAGCGAAATCATCCACGCTCATCCCCAGGCTGCCCGCCATCCGCTCGACCTCGTTTGGTGACACCCACACGTAGCCTGGCTCTCCACGACAGCAGTCGCCGCAGCCTGTGCACTCGAACCTGAGCCCCTCATCGTACCACTCGCCCACCGGCTATCCCCGTCTGGCGCGTTTGTACGTCCTGACGCGCATCACGAGCCAGGTTACCCCCAGCGACACCAGCAAAACCGATCCTAAGCTCAGCAAGACAACGTAGACGTGCGCCCGAATCCTCGCGCCGGCGCCCGTTGCCATCAGGAGATGAGGGGCACCGGGTTTGAGGTTCTCAAGAGGCACTTCCCACACCTTGTCCGCGCCGCACAGGATCATCCGGTACTTGCCCGCCACTTGCACAAGCCACGGGGTAACCGCCCTGCCTTTCTCGGGCGGTGGAACTTCGGCTATCGGTTCGGGCTTCCCGTCGGCCGGAAGCGTGATCGTAACCGGCGCATTTCTGTCGAGCGGCATCAGGCACAGCGCCAGTTGGCCCTCGTAAGAAGCGATGACGGGAATCATACGCGGCGGGATGTCGATGGGGCGTTCTTCGCCCCACTTGCGCCCGTCAAAAAGGACGTGGTACCAATGTGCCTTGTCGGGATCGGGCCTGCCCACAACGTCCACGGGCCCCGCCACGTAGAGCACCTCGATGCCGCCCTCCACGTCGATGCAGCCCCGGAAGCGGATGACCTTTCCGGCATCGAAGGGCTCGGCGGTCTTCTGCCACCCCTCGTCACCCAGGACGGCCACCGAGAGCTTGTGCTTGTCGTCGGTCAGGCCTATGGCGTGTATCCTGCCTTCGTACCCGGCGACGTCGATCACCTTGAGATCCCGAGGCGCCGAGACGCCGCGGACCCACTTGCCGTCGTCGAAAAATGACGACTGCCCGTCCGAGAAGGTTATGAAAAGCTTCCCATCAAGCCCGGTGACGCACTGTGGGGCCTGCTGGAACGTCGTCACCTTTTCAAACGAATCATCTTCGCCGAGGCGATAGAGATCCGTGAGCGATGATCCGCGCAGGGATGATCCACGGATAATGACCATCTCGATGTGTTTGCCGGTGGAGACGGGAATGACATTACCGCCGATGAAGAGATTGAAGGTGCCGCTGTCGAAACTCGCCACGAGCAGCACAAGTCCCGTTGCGGCAATCGTCCACAATACGATCCGCCAGATGTTCTTCTCGTTCAATGCGTTTCCTCCTGTGCGCGGGGAAGGTGCATTATATGAAGAGACGGTGCATCTGAAAAGGCCAAGCGGGGGGTCTTCGACCCCTTTTTGGAGGGCTTCGCCCCCTTTCTGCTACGGAGGGAGGGCTTCGCCCCCTTTCTGCTATGGGGGCCGCGCGCGTTGCGCGCGGCAGTCAACCGGCCTTCCGCGGGCGAGGCAATGCCTCGCCCCTACAGATGATATGTGTGCCACGGCGGGGCCCCGTGCTGCGACGCTTTAGCGAAGCGGGATTGCACCGCCGTGTAAGTATTCCGTGTGCGGCAAGCCGAACCTTGCGTCGCTCGACACATTCCCTGGGACAGTTACCAGAGGGCTTTGGCCTTGAAAAGATGACGGTGGTCGGTAGACTTTCGGTTTTATGCTGGGGGTTTTTCAGGAGAGCCGCGATATGTCTAAAGTTGAAGAGATTATAAGCCGGGTAAAGTCGACGCCGGTTGCAAAGCCCAGGAAGGTGGCGAGCGCCTTTTCCGGGGGGCTTGACTCCTGCCTTGGGATAGAGCTCCTGCGGCGGGTGTACGGGGCGCAGGAAATAATCGCCGTCACGGTCGACATCGGCCAGGGTGATGACGAGCTGGCGATGGCGCGCGAGAACGCCCTTAAGATGGGTATCGAGCCGGTGCTTATCGACGTGCGCAACGAGTTCTCAAACGACTGGGTGACGACGGCCATCAAGGCAAACTCCGACTACGAAGGTTATCCCGTCTCGACCAGTATGACGCGGCAGCTCGTGGCGAAGGTCGTCGCCGAGAAGGCCCGCGAGCTCGGCTGCGACGCCATCATCGAGGGCTCCAGCGGCAAGGGCAACGACCAGTACCGGATGCACAACGTCTTCACGCTTTTCGCGCCGGGCCTCGAGGTGCTGGTGCCGGCGAGGGACCTCGACCTGACGCGCGGCGACGAGACCGAGCTCTGCAAGCACTGGAAGGTGCCCATCGTCGAGACGATAACCGGCGGCGACGACAAGACGCTGTGGTGCCGGTCGCTGGCGTCGGGGGCGGTCGACCTCGACCAGGAGCTCCCAGACAATATCTGGATGTGGCTTACCGTTCCCGAGAAGGCCGCCGACAAGCCGACGATCGTTGAGATCGAGTTCGTCGAGGGCGTGCCCGTCAGGATGGACGGCAACGAGATGCCGCTCGCGGACCTCGTCGAGAAGCTAAACTACACCGCCGGCGCCGCCGGCATCGGGCGCATCGATATGTTCGAAGACGGCATTATGGACCTCAAAAGCCGCGAGATATACGAAGCCCCTGCCGCAAAGGTCATCCTCTTCCTGCACAGGGACCTCGAACAGTACACGCTTATGAAGGACCAGATGTTCTTCAAGCGCGGCGTGGACGCACAGTGGGCGTATATGATGTATCATGGGCAGGCATTCCTGCCGCTGAGGTACGACCTGGAAGCGTTTATCAACGAATCGCAGAAAAATGTCACCGGCACCTACAAGGTCAAGCTCTACAAGGGCTCGATGGAGATTATGAGCCGGCGCAGCCCGCGCGGGCTTTTCTTTCCGGAAATCCGCTCCATCAAGACCGTCGGCTTCGACCAGCGAAAATGCAAGGACGCGGCCTTCGTCCGGGGGCTCCCCTTTATGACGCTGGCTATGCGCGAGGAAAAGAGCGGCGGCAATGGCTAAAATCTGGGCGAAAAATTATGACCTCGATGCCACGATGGAGGCCTTTACCGTCGGGCGCGACTACATTCTCGATATGGACCTGGTCGCTTACGACGTCCTCGGCAGCCTCGCCCACACGGCGAAGCTGGCGAAGATAGGGGTGCTCTCGGCCGATGAGCACGCCGCCGCCAAAAGCGCTCTCGTAGAGGTCCTCCGGGAATATGAGGCCGGCACGTTTCGCGTGAAGCGTTCTCAGGAGGACGTCCACACCGCCGTCGAAGAGGCCGTGACGAAAAAGGCCGGCGCCGTCGGCGGGAAGATTCATACCGCCCGCAGCCGAAACGACCAGGTGATAGTCGATATCCGCCTTTACACGCGCGACCGCCTTCTGGAGGTGGAGCGATTTGCGCTCGATATGGCCGGCGCCCTCGTCGCCTTCGCCGAAAAGCACAAGGATGTCCCCTACCCCGGGCGCACGCATATGCAGATTGCAATGCCGTCGTCGATGGGCCTGTGGGCAGGCGCCTTTGCCGAGGCGCTTCTGGACGACTACGCGCTGCTTGAAGCCGCCTACGCCCTCAACAACCAGAACCCCCTCGGCTCGGCCGCCAGCTACGGAGTGGCCGTCCCCATCGACCGGCTGTACACAACTAAGCTTTTGGGGTTTGAAAAGCCGGTCAACAACGTCCTCTATGCGAACAACTCGCGCGGCAAGTTCGAGCAGACGGTTATCTTCGCCTGTTCGCAGGTGATGCTTGACTTAGCGAAGCTCGCCAACGACGCCATCTTCTTCGCGATGCCCGAGTTCGGCTACATCACGCTGCCCGACGAGTACTGCCCCGGGTCGAGCATTATGCCGCAAAAGAAAAACCCCGGCCCCCTCGAGCTAACGCGCGCGCGGGCGTCCGGGGTTATGGCGGACCTCTTCGGGGTGATGTGCGTCACCAAGTCGCTTATCTCCGGGTACAACCGGGATTTCCAGGAAACCAAGGAGCCCCTGATGCGCTCGCTGGGAATAACGCGCGACGCGCTCGTCGTGATGCGGATGGTCTTCGAGGCGATCGGGGTAAACAAGGCCGCGTGCCTCGCGGCATTTCGTCCCGAGATTTTCGCCGCCGACGTGGCGCTCAAGATGGCAACCGAGGAAGACATCCCCTTCCGCGAGGCCTACAAACAGGTCGGCCTCAATCTCGACGCCC
>JAGHCE010000217.1 GCA_021160625.1 Planctomycetota bacterium
AGTTTCTCCCTTATCCAGTCGAGCGGTATCGCCGTCATCGCATCGCCGTCAAGCGGCACGAGATACCCCTTGCCGTCGCGGGTGACACCGTGGCCGGAGAAGAAAAAGAGTACCGTATCTTCGGCCTCGGCCAGCCGCGCAAGCTGAATGCCCCTCCTGCGAATGGCCCCGGTTGTAGGCCCTTCGCCGCCCGGCGCCCCGTCCACGAGAAGCACCACTCGGTCCGCGCGGTAGCCGCCCCTCTCGACGAGGACCTTCGCCAAAGCCTCTGCGTCGGCCCGGCAGGTCGTGAGCTTACCAAGCGCGCGGTAATCGTCTATCCCGATGACAAGGGCGATCCTTTCGCCGCCACCGGCTTCCTGCGCAAGCGCGCAAGGCGTGGCAAGAACCCCGGCGACCATCGCCAGAATCATTGTTAACTTTCGCATCACTCCTGCACTCCTTGTAGGTGCGCGGCATCCGCCCCCAGCCGCGCACATTGGACTCCTCATTTCGTCTTCCCCAGGAGCAATTCCCCGCCGAGGTCGCCGGAGAACTGCGGCGTCTGCCGCTGCCCGGTGGCTTCGGGGACGCGCTTGGAGACGTACTGATACGCCTCTGTAAGCGTCACGACACCGTCCGAGTCGGAGTCGGCGGCGCCCCTCAAGCCCTCCAGAAGGTAGTACGTGAAAACGCCGTGTCCGAGTTCGTCGGTCTCCTGCGCCAGTTCGTTTGCGCCGCTGGCAGTAATGACGACGCGGCCGCTGCCCCTCGCGAGGCGCTTGAGAAAGTCTTCGGAGACGACCGCGCGTGTAAGACCCGTTGGTATGCTTTTTCCGCCGGCCGCGCCGCTGTAGCAGGTGTCGGCGATGAAGACCAGCCGCTTCGCCCTGATGCGCTCGAATATCCGCGCCACCGTATCCATCGGGATGGCGCTGGAAAAGAGGTCCTTCGGGTCCGCCTCGGCGGGAAGAAGGTATTTCTGGAGCGAGTCGGCATCCTCGCTGGCCTCGTCCGCTTCGGCGGCCCCGTGGCCGCTGAAGTAGATGATGACCGTATCCTCCTGTCGGGCCGCGCGCGCCAGCGTCGTTCCGAGAAGCCTGCGCACTGAGCGCATATCGGCTTCGCCGTCATAAAGACACATGACCCTCTCGGAGGGGACGCCGAGATTTCTCCTTGCATACTCCGCGAAGGCCCGCGCGTCGGAGGCGGCATATTTCAGCCTAGGGACGTTCTGGTAATCGGATATGCCTATAACCGCCATGTATACCGCGCCTTGAGGCTTGGAGTAGGTAACGGTTACGGTCTTCGAGGACTCGAGCCCCTCGTTGTCCCATGCCTTGACGGTGAAGCGGTTGGTGCCTTCGGAAAGCGTCACGCTGCGCGAGAAACGCCGCTCGCGGGCAGCCTCGCCTTCGCCCACAACCGAAATCGCCCTTGTGCCGGCCGGGACCACGGCGCCGTTGTGGGTGACCTCGTAGCGCGCTACGCCTGAGTCGTCCGCGATGACGCCGTCGACGGTGATCTCCGGCCGCTCGAAGCCTTGAGCGTCCCGCGGCCTTGCCAAGACGATAAGGGGCGGCGCCTTCTGGAGGACCGTTATTATGCCTGTCTGGGAGGGGGCGGCCGCTTCCGGCGCCGCCGCAGCGAAGGACACGTCCTCGGCCTTAATCCAGCCTGTCTTGCCGTCCGGCAGCGCTAGGCGCACCCAGCCCGGCAGTTCGCCGGTCGCCGTAACGGTAGTGTCCCTGGCTGCCTGGGCGATCACTGTCGTATCTGTGCCCGCACCGCCCCAGATGGCCGCCTCATCCCCGACAACCCGCGCCGTGCGGTTCATCACCATGACCCGCGACGGTACCTCGGTGTCAAGCGGCAGTTCGAGTCTGTCGGTGATGCTCTCATTGAAGTTGTCCTCGTTTATGAGAAGCCGCCCAGAGATGGAAGCCACGCGTGCCGACTTCGTCGTGGAGAGCGTAAGCCGTGTGGTCGCCGATTCGCCCGGCGGAAGGTCGCCGAGGCCGCCTTCGGCTACGTTCAAGGTGAGGCCTGCACCCGCGAAGCCTTCGAGGCTCGCAGCTACATTCTTTGCGTCACCCTCGCCAAGGTTCTTGACCGTGATCTCAAGGTCCACCGCCTCGCCCTTCTGTATGCGGCCGTCACCGTTGCCGACCGAATTGCCGCTGTTGTCGTCGATCACCTGAAGCGAATACGCCAACTGTGGACGAGGCAGTCCCTCAATCCAGAACTTCAGTTCCACGGGGTCGGGCTGGTAGCCGTTTAGTTCGTGAAAGACGAGTTTCACCGTGTGCTCGCCGGAACGCTCGAGACGCGGCACTTCCACCTTCAGTTCGCGCGTTATCGACTCCCCCGGCTTTATCCTGCCGAAAAAGACCCTTCTGCCGTCGAGCGGCCCCCATGACGAAACGCTATCAGCATACAGACGATATAGGTCTCCTTTACCTTTGTTGGCAACTGCACTGTAGGCAAGGAGTACTGAGTCTCCTTTGACATTGCCGCGAGACATAGTCAACGTCGGTTCTGGGTACGGCGGCAGCGCCGGAGTCCCATGTGATCCATCAATACTTCCGCCGGTTACCATTGATGCAACTAAGAACCCGTCGAGCGACGTTTCTCTGCGCGTACTCCAAGCGTCACCACCCGCCACAATGACCAGTGACACTTGAGTCTCGCCCAATACTGAACTCAGCAGACCAGATATCGGAGCGTGGTACCAACCTTGGTCGTCTGTCAAACCAGTAATCTTCGCCTGAGGATGCCCAGCAACAGATATTTTGATGGGACACCCGACTGCTGGCTTGTCGCCCAGAGATCTTGTTTCTCTAACGCGTTCTTCGACAAATTCGCCAGGACAAAGGCGAGCTTCCCTTGTCACTTGGCTCTTGATGACACAGGATAAAGATACTTCGTGCGTTCTGCCTTCACCTGTTCGAAGTGCTCGTTCTGCCTCCTCTTTCAAGTTGCTCTGAATGACCGGGACGGATATCGGGAATAGGTAGCACTCTATGGCCATCGATATATAAGAGACTGGAAAGGTCTTCCAGAAAGTCGGACAATCCGGTCCCCAATATGCCACGGCCTCCGCACGACGAACTTCTTTGTACTTCTCGTAGCATTTTACGAAGGCCGTGATTTCGTTAACATGGCGTTTGACCTGTACTCGTAGCAAACCCCTATTCGTGTCGATATCTACGGCGTTGATTGCTGCGCCGCCTGTCGGTTGATAGCTGACCTGCACATCCTTGGTATGAGACAGGCTCCCAGAACGTATTCCTTCGACACTTTCTCTTGTGACCGCACAACCCAGCAAACCCAGCAACGTAAACACCAACACTGTGATCCTAATATTTGGCACGAGCATCTCCTTCAATGAATCCGCAATCCTTCAGCGTTCATTGTCCCTTGCGCCTTCTTAATGTTACCAACCGACAAGACGTCTGTGAGAAAGCCCCAGCCGGAACATACTCTATGCCGCGGTTCATCACGCCAGAATCCATTATGGTCTCCGCTATTTCCTCAACACCACGCGGTACCAAGCAAAATGGGCTTCCGGAACTCTCCACCGGACCGGGTAGTCCCCGCGTCAAAACGCCGCTCGATTGCCTGGAAGTCGTAGCCAGCGCCAGGACGGCCTCCGGGCCGTAGGGCGGCGTCACAAGGAATTGAAACGGCGCGTCCGCGTCTGGTATCCGATAGGTCACGCCGCCCTTTATCAGCGACTCACGCTGGAACTCGTTAGGGAATATCATGAGCGCCGAGCCGTCTAGGCGGATGTTGAAGAGCCTCAAGTAACAGTCGCGGTCACTGCGAAACGAGAAAACGATTTTCTCGCCTTGCGAATAGACCGTCCGTCCGTCGGCGGTCCAGACTCTAATCTCCGCCGCGTTGGAGGCTTCGCCTCCAGTCTCCGTGACGGCGTTCTCGACGACCTGGAGTTTCCCGGCGAGGGCGTCTGCAGCGGCAAGTTCCTTTTCATCGATCGTCACCGGCAGCGTCTTCGCGTCCATCGTCACGGAGACGTTGGCGACGACCTCGGCCGTCGCCACCTCTACGAGTTCGGCGCTGACGCGCACGGCCCTCGCATCGGTGTTGTAGAAATACCTGCCGCGTACGAGTGCCGTCACCGCGCTGTAGCCGCTTTTCAGTTTCGGGACGGTTCCCGGGTTGACAATGTTCGACTCCCAGAGCGCCTTCTCATCCTCGAGCGCCTCGAGGGAAGAAGTCACGACCTTCACGCCATCTATTTGGCCCAGCTGCGACGGGAGCTCCGCCGAGAGCAGTTCACCGAGCGTGCCGCAGTAGGAGGTATCGCGGTAGGTGAACTGCCCAACTACGAGGTACCCGCAGCGCGCAACCGTCTCGGCGTCGAGCGGAGAAAGAAGTCCTGACGCAATTTCGGCCAGTCGTTCATCGAAATTCGAACTCGCCTTCTCCGGCCAGGACTGTGACTCCGCGGCGCCAATGATCGCAACCGGTAGGAGGACGACGAGAACGGACAATAAGAAGCGCGCGGCTGTCATCTTTCTCCCCCGGAGGCGTTATCCCCGCAAGTAGTCTACAGGGCCGAACTTATAGCCCCAATCGAGCGCCTTGTCAAGGAGTTTGCGCAAGGCCGGTCGCCGCCCCTACGCGCGCGCCCTTCGTGTGCTGAGGAAAAGCCCGAGGATAACGCCACCGACGGCGGCGATCCCGCCCGTAGTGTTGAGGAATGCAACGATCTGGGCGTGTGGGAAGTACGAGACACCTCGCGCAAGGTAATCGACGCAGGTACCGGTGGTATCAGTTATCAACGTCACAAGTATGACCACCACCGCCAACCCAAGCGCCGTCCGCCCGAAGTACCCCGCCACAAGCCCGAGGACAACGCCCGCCGCAAGATGACCGGCAACCCCCGCGAAAACCGCCGATATCGACATTACCGTTTCATTCATCCCCACTCCTCCTTCTGCTGTCAACGTCTTCTACGGCAACCCTTAGCGCAAAGCGCGTGCCGGACGGCTGTCCCGCAGACGTCGCTCCAGCTGCCGGGAGGCCCGGAGCCTTCAGATAGTGAGACTTGCGACCACTCGCAGTTAATCAACACGCCGCCGTTTTCTCGCTGCGCCTCCCCAACGCGTAACGCCGACGACACGCTCGGTAGCCCGGACAGCACACGGGGTGTCCACATCCGCCACTCCCTCGACGAAATCAGCCAGAGGCACGGCTTTTGCGTGGTCGACATCGGGAAATATCTTGAGTTGAGGTGCCGGAGACGTTAATCTTTGCGGCATGTATTGTGTCAGGCAGCGCTATCCTGGAGGTGGATTGATGAAGCGGCTTGCCGCGACAGTTGTACTGTTGCTTCTCTTATTCCCATTGGCCGCGGCCGGGGCGGGCGAATCGGGCGAGCGCTGGGCGGTCGTCATCGGCATCGACGGCTACCAGGACCTGGGGCGCCTCGATACGCCGGTCAACGACGCGAAGGCTGTGGCCGGGGTGCTCGTGTCATCGGGAGGATTTCGCGAGAACCGCGTCATACTCCTGACCGACGATGCGGCGAACGTACACAACCGCCCCACCCTCGCCACCATCCGCAAGCGCATCGAAAACACGGCCCTCCTCACTGAGCCGGGCGACACGCTTGTCGTGTTCTTCTCAGGTCACGGCATCATCCGCGACGGCAAGGGCTACATCGTGCCGCTCGACGGCGACAGGAGGAACGCAATCGCCCTCGACTGGGTCAAGGGCATCCTCTCGAAGTCGCGGGCGTCAAACAAGGTCTTCATCCTCGACGCCTGTCATGCCGGTTCCGGAGCAAAGGGCGTTTCCGGCATAGCGCCGTCGCTTGTCGCCGAAACCCCGGGGCTCGTCATGCTTCTCTCGTCCGCCGCAGAGCAGGTCTCTTACCCGGATAAGAAAAGCGGCCGCAGCGCCTTCACACAATACCTCGTCGAGGGCCTCGAAGGCAAGGCGGATGCCGACGGCGACAGAAACGTCACATCGCTCGAGGTCTTCGAGCATATCAAATCCCGCCTCAAGGACTGGTACGTCGAAACCGGCCGCCTTCAAACGCCGCTTATGTATCCGGCTGAGCCGGACGCCTTCGCCCTTGCGGTGATCCCGGACCTTCCGACGCTTTCGGTGACGGCGGTTGACGCGGCGACGGGGGCGGCGATTGCCGCGGAGGTTTATCTTGACGGCAGGAAGATAGGCGCGGCGCCGGTCTCCGGCCGGCGGCTCGAGAAGGGGCGGAGCTACCGAGTCGAGGTGAAGGGCGAGAGCTCGGAGCCGTACGCTGAGACGCTCGTCGTCTCGCGCGGCGGTGTTTACAGCGTGACGGCGAGTCTGAAAAAGATAACGATGCGCGTGCCCGCGGGTTTCCGTGCCTCGGCGGGTACGCAGGCGGAGCCATACACGAATACGGGCTGGGCAAAGGAAGTGGTGCACGTAAAGACGGGCATCGAGATGGTCTTCATCCCTGCGGGCGAGTTTATGATGGGGAGCCCCTCCGGGGAAAGCGGGCGCAAGAGTAACGAGAAACAGCACCGAGTTATGATAACGAAGGCGTTTTATCTTGGCAAGTACGAGGTGACACAGGGGCAGTGGCAGAAGGTGATGGGGAGTAATCCGAGCTGGTTCAAAGGCGACCGGAATCCCGTGGAGTGTTTATCGTGGAATGACTGCCGGAAGTTTGTAGGGAAGGCCGTTCTGCGATTACCTACGGAGGCGGAGTGGGAATACGCGTGCCGTGCGGGCAGCAATACTCGATTCTCGTTTAGTGATAGCGACAGCCAGTTGGGCAGTTACGCCTGGTACGGCGGCAACAGCGGCAGCAAGACGCATCCTGTGGGTGGGAAGCGGCCGAACGGGTGGGGCTTGTACGACATGCACGGGAACGTGTATGAGTGGTGCACGGA
>JAGHCE010000091.1 GCA_021160625.1 Planctomycetota bacterium
CTGCACTTGGGCGTCGATGCGGGCCTTTACGCTGCCCACGTCGGTTATGAGGGCGCCTTCACGCGCGACGGCGGCGCACTCAAGGCAGAAGGCCGGGATCGTGGAGACGGCAGTGGCGACGACGACGAGATCAGCGCCGCCGGCTGCCTGGGCGGCGTCGGAGAAGCCCCTGTCGATGGCGCCTGCCGCAAGGGCCGCCTTGAGGGTGGACCGGCGCCTCGTTGTACCGCGGACCTCGTCAAAAAGGTTGGCGGCCCTGGCCGCCAGGCCCACCGAACCGCCGACAAGTCCGACACCGATAATGGCAAGTACCCGCTTGGAGATGCCCCGCCCTCCGGATTCCAGGCAATGTGCAAAAACAACTACAGAATGGTGTTGAGAACCACAGAAACCCCATATATGGTAGTGACACACCCCGGCGCTGTCAACTTTTTACTTGTCAACAAGCCGGGTTTGAACTAAAATTACTTGAATACTTGGGGTTTTGGACCGTACGTTTCCATACGTACTATGTGCAGCACCACCATTCTTTTCGCACTGCATTTAGGCTGTCCTGAAGGGTTGATACAACAGTGACTATACCTGTAATGCTTGTCGGCTCGGTCTTGAACGGCTACCGGGTCATCGGGAAACTTGCGGAATTGCCTGAAACCATCCTGTACAAGGGCGTGCATGAGCAGAATCTCCACGAAGTAATCATCAAGATGCTGCTGCCGCACGTGGCCCGCAAGAGGGAGCTCATAAGGCAGCTAAGGCGCGAGGCATACTACGAGGGCCGGCTGAATCACCCGAACATCATCAAGGGGCGCGGGTTTTTCCGCAGCCCCGTTCGCCACCACTTCATAATGGATTACTTTCCCAGCAAGAGCATGCGCTCCAGGCTGATGGACGAGGACGACTCCATCGTTGGCACGTACCGCAAGAAGATTATGATCGAAGTGGGGACCGCCCTGGCCTACGCACACCGCCAGGGGCTGGTTCACAGGGACATAAAGCCTGAGAATATCCTGATCAACTCCGCCGGCGATGCCAAGGTGATAGACTTTGCCCTTGCCAGCCGGTATGATTTTATATCAAGGATCCTCATCCGCAGGAGGATTCAGGGCACTCACTCCTATATGGCGCCGGAGCAGATAAGGGGTGATGCGGTGGACAACAGGGCCGACATTTACTCCTATGGGGCGACGGTATTTGAAATGATTGTCGGCCATCCGCCCTTTACCGGCGCGAGTGAAGCCGAGATACTCAGGCGCCACCTGAATGAACCTGTGAGGCCGCTCAGGCAGTTCACGAGGAATGTTACGGCGGCCTTCGACGCGCTCGTAACCAGGATGCTGGCCAAATCTCCCTCAGACCGGCCGGACAGTATGAAGCAGGTCGTCGCGACTCTCAAGGAGATCGATCTTTTCCTCGACGAGGGCGATACGGAAATCGGCGAAACGGGAGTACAGGATGAGTAACAGCAATCTCGATTTCGAGAAGCCCATAATCGAACTCGAACGCCGTATCCTGGAACTCGAATCCAAGAGCCAGGAACGAAACACCGACCTTCTCGCCCTCAACCAGATGCGCGAAACGCTCGGGAGCCTCATCGGTGAGATCTTCAGCAAGCTCAACGCCTGGGAAAGGGTACAGGTCGCGCGCCACCCGGAAAGGCCGCAAACAAGCGACTATCTCTCTGCCATCTTCGACGATTTCGTCGAACTTCACGGGGACCGGTACTTCCACGACGACCCCGCCGTAAAGGTCGGGCTCGCTCGTCTTGAAGGCCGCAGTGTGGTCGTCATAGGCCAGCACAAGGGCAAGGATACGCGCCAGCGCCTTGCCGCCAGCTATGGAATGTCCAACCCGGAAGGCTACCGCAAGGCCCTGAGGCTTATGAAACTTGCGGAGAAGCTCAAGATTCCCGTCGTATGCCTGATAGATACTCCAGGAGCCTTCCCCGGCGTGGGCGCGGAGGAAAGGGGCCAGTTCAGTGCCATCGCCGTAAACCTGATGGAAATGGCGAGGCTTCGCACTCCCACGATCGGCATCATACTCGCTGAGGGGGGTAGCGGAGGGGCACTGGGGATTGCGGTTCTCGACAGGCTGCTCATCCTGGAAAACGCGTGGTTTTCCGTGATTTCCCCTGAGGGCTGCGCCGCCATCCTCTTCAAGAGCAGCGAGAAGGACAAGATTGCCCGGGCCGCCGAGGCATTGAAACTGACCTCGGTGGACCTGGTGCGCCTCAACGTAGTTGATGAAATCGTTCCGGAGCCGCTTGGCGGGGCGCACAGGGACCCGCCGAAAATGGCCGAGACCCTCAAAGGAGTCCTCGTGAGGAACCTGCAAGAGCTCGAAGCGATGGATGTCGATGAGCTGCTTGACCGTCGCTACGAGAAGTGGCGTTCCATCGGCCGGATTCGTCCCGCGGGAGAGGACGAGGAGGCTCCCGAAGGCAGGGAAGGGATACCCGACGCCGACGGTGGAGCGGCAAAGTAGAATGACAAGAAAGACGGGAGGTAATCAGGGAATGTCTCACCGACGTGCGTTGCATCTTGCCTGTTTCGTTTGGCTGCTGTGGGTGACGCTGCCTGCGGTTGCGGCACAAGGCGGGCAATCTCCAGCGGGGCTTGGCGCCGACGACACTCAGGCTCCGGCGAGGTTTGCCGCCATCTTGTACGCTTGGCCTCTTGAGGGATTGGAGCCGTCGACAGCCGAGACGATGGTGGACTTGCACGACCTGCTGGCCGACCCGATGGTGGGGAAGTTCCGCCTGAGTGAAGTGAACATATCTGGGGACATCTCCGCGGAGAGTATCAAGGAAGCGCTCTTTCCGGAGGGCGCCGCCGGCCGGGATGCGGCGGTTTCCTTTTACTACTTCTTCGGCGGCGCCGGCGATGCGCTCTCTAAGGTTATAGCAAACAAGGCGGACTTTGTCAGCGCCCTGACCGGCAGGACGAAGATTGTCGTTATCGACGATACGAAGAGCCTTCCTGCCCGGGAGGCCGAGGACCCGCTCGCCGGGGATGGTACGGAAACGGCGGAGCCCGGCGACGGTTTGGCCTGTCTTAGAGTGGATTCCAGTCAGGAGGAGTCCGGCGCGTCGGTGACGTTTACCTTCACGGGAACCACCGGCCCCGACCATACGGGGGCGAAGGTAATCGTTGAAGCCCTTCGCAACTGTGACGAGAACCGCGACCGCGTGATCACCATCGGGGAGTTTACCGACTTCGTGTCCGGAAAAACGCGGCTGGAGAGTCCCGTGGACCTTGGTGAGGCAGGCGCGGCTCGGTTGTTGAAGTACCTGACGTTTGAGGAATTTGCCGAGGCGCACAAGGCCGACGAGGTCCTCGTGCAGGCCGGGGAATATGCGCGCCAGCAGAGGTGGGTCCGGGCGCTGCTGTTGCTCCGGGAAATAAAGGACGAGAAGTATACTTCCCCAGAGTACCGGGCGATTTCCGAGAACGCACAGCTCAACCTTTCGCTCGAAGCGCGCTACTCGAAGGATTCGGGCGATGAGAACACCGGCCGAAGTGTCAGCGACGGCCTGGATTTTATCAGGCATATGTTGCTTCTGGCGGATGTGAACTACGTTGAGGACGTCGACAACCGAGACCTCTTTGAAGGGGGGGTGAAAAACCTGGGACTCCTTCTCGAGAACCGTAGGGCGACTAAGAAGGTCCTGCCGCCGGAAACCATGGGGATGAAGGCGCAGTTCCTGAATTTCCTCGAGGAAACCAAACAACACGTTTACCAAAAGAGCGCACTTTCCATATCGGATTTCAGAACGCGCATAGAGCGAATACTGATGGAGAACAAGGGGACCGTGGATCTTCCGGACGGTGTTGTCATCACGGAGTTCATCTACGGCATTGCCGACGCACTCGACCCGAACACGGGTTTCATACCGCGCCATGCCTACAGGGAATTTCAGGACGACACGGCCGGCCATTTCGGCGGCCTCGGTATCGAGATTACACTCGAAGACAGTATTCTCACCGTCGTTACGCCGCTTGACGGCACGCCTGCCGCCGAGGCGGGCCTGCTGCCCGGCGACAGGATCATCGCGATCGAAGGCGAGTCGACCGAGGGAATGAACCTTATGGAGGCCGTTCGCAGGCTTCGGGGGCCCCTAGGCACGAGCGTTACGATCAGCGTTGTCCACCGCAGCAGTCCTGACCCGGTTGAGGTCAAGATCACCAGGGGCAACATCGTCCTTGAATCCGTCAAGGGTTACAACGTCGACCCGGAAAGCGGCCAGTGGCAATACGTCCTCGACGAGGCTGACCGCATCGGCTACGTCAGGCTGACCGATTTCAAGGAGGACACGGCAGGCGACCTTGACAGGGCGATCGGGGTACTTCGTGATAAAGGGATGCAGGGGCTCGTGCTGGACCTGCGGTTCAACCACGGCGGCCTTTTGACCTCTGGGGTGAGCGTCGCCGACCGCTTCCTCTCCCAGGGAACGATAGTGACCGTCAAGGGCACCCACACGAGGGCCAGGCCCTGGCGGGCTCACTACTTCAGGACCTACGAATCCTTTCCGGTGGTCATACTTGTAAACGAGCAGACGGCCAGCGCCGCGGAAATTCTCGCCGGCGCCCTCAAGGACCACTCCCGCGCCATCTTGGTGGGCACGCGTACCTTCGGTAAGGGCACCGTACAGACGGTTTATCCCCTTGGGGGGGGGCTGGCCGCCTTCAAACTCACCACCGGCAAGTACTACACCCCCAGCGGCGTCTGCATCCACCGCGAGCCTTACAGTGATGAAGGAGGTTTGACCCCCGATCGCGAAGTGACTATGACGACCGAGGACGAAGGGAAACTCGTTGAGGTCTGGCACCTCAGAGGCCTGAAAAGGGAGGCTCGCGAGCGTCTGATTGCCAGGCAGCAGGAGCTTTCCGACGACGCGTTGGATGTCGGCGTGACCGATCCCGACACCTTCGAAGACCCGCAGGTTAAAGAGGCTCTGCGTATTCTGCGCTCGAAGATACAGGCAAAGGCATCAGACGAAAAGGATGTGGCGGTGCATCACTAAGAAGTATCCGTCTAAAAAGCAGAGCCGGCGGGTTGTTCTCCCGCCGGCTCTTTTTTTCTTCGCGCGGTTTTTGCTTGTTGGGCTTACTTGCCGCGGCTCTTCTTCACCTGCGCCAGGAGGTCGTCCTTGCAGAGAGCGTAGGCCTCCCGGATCATCGCTTCGTCCGCTTCGGTGAGTTCCACGTTCCTGCGGCCCATCGCGATCTTCGCGGTGGCCAGGCCCGCCTTGAGGCCCTTTCCCTTGGAGAACTTGTTGCGGAAGTACCAGCTAAATGACGGGATAAACTTCGGCATAAGGTCGCCGGACGTCAGCAGGTTGCACATCATCCCGACAATTGTCCCGGTGTTGAAGGCCGTGCCGATCCCGGTTTTTGTGTGGTCGCCGATGAAGGACCCGACCTTCGTGTCCTTCGTGTCCATCAGGTGTCCCTTGACATAAACATCCACCGTCGAGTAGTCATTCTTGAGGTCGCTGTTGGTTGTGAGCGCCCCGAGGTTTACCCATTCACAGATGTAGGCGTGGCCGATGAACCCGTCGTGGTACTTGTTGGAGTAAGCGTGGAAGATGCTCTCCTCTACCTCGCCGCCTATGCGGCAAACCGGGCCGATTGAGCAGCCTTCGCGTATCTTGCCGCCGACGAGACGGCTCTTGTCGCCGATAAACGATGGCCCTTCAACCCGCGTGTGCGGATAAACGATGGCGTCCTCGCCTATGTAGATCGGGCCTTCAGAGGCGTCAAGGACGGCGGTGGGATGTATCTCGGCACCCTCGCCGATGTAGATGTCGCGATCCTTGTTGCCTATAATTGCCGCCATTTCGTGGACCTTGCCGTGGACTGCGACCTTGCCGGCGGCCTTGAAGTCGGCCGTAATCTCCCCGGGATTGCGATGAATGAGGTCCCAGGGGTAGTCGATGAGCGTGATCTTGGTTTCCTTCTTCGGGAGTGCTGCGGCAAGGGACTCAACGGCCGAGGCCGCGTCCGTGGCGCCCGTTTTTGCGATCGTGTCGGCCTTGGCGCGCACGTAGACGAGAGTGTCGCCGGAGACGCCGACCTCTTCCGGGCCGAAAAGGGACATCTTGAAGCCGCTCCAGAGAGCGCGGCCGTTTATGAAGAACGTGTCGCCCTTCGCGATGGCTTCGGCGTCGTTGACCTTCGCGCCGAGTTTCTGTGACCAGGCGTCAGCCATATAGTCGCGCATAAAGTAGAGAAACTCGGCCTCCGGGTACGCGCGCTTGACCTTCTCCCGCAGCGTGAGCATACCGCATCGCAGCTCGTATACCGGCCTGACGAGAACAAGCGGGTAAAGGTTGTCCCAGCCGGCGTCTTCGTATAAGCAGATTCTCATACCGTTTGGCCCCTTTCTATTTGGCCTGGCTTTCTGCAATCGCCATTGTGTCCTCGGCGATCATTTTTTCCTCGTTGGTCGGAATGACCAGTATCTGCGTCGGGCTTCCGGCGGCGGACACCACGCCGGCCTTGCCGGCCAGCGCCCTATTCTTGTCCTTGTCGAGCACTATGCCGAGCGAGTCAAGGTTGACGGCTGTCATCTCCCGCATAAACGTCGCGTTCTCGCCGACGCCTCCCGTGAAGACGACCGCGTCCACCCGGCCGAGCACCGCCTTGTACGCTCCGATGTACTTGCGGATGCGGTAGGCGTACACTTTGAGTGCGAGTATCGCCCTTTCGTTCCCGCCGTCGGCTGCGGCCTTGACCTCGCGCATATCGTTGGAGACGCCGCTTAGACCCAGCAGTCCGCTTTTCTTGTTGTAGAGCGTGTTGATCTCGTCAAGGGACAGGCCGTCCGCGTCCGCGATATAGAATGTAATCGCCGGGTCGATGTCCCCACAGCGCGTGCCCATAACCACGCCTTCAAGCGGTGTCAATCCCATCGTCGTGTCCACGGATCGGCCGTTTTCGACCGCCGTAATGCTGCAGCCGTTGCCGAGGTGGCAGGTGATGACGTTCGTTTCCGAAAGCGGCTTGCCCAGCATCTCGGCGGCCTTGATCGTCACGTACCTGTGGCTGGTCCCGTGGAAGCCGTAGCGCCTGACGCGGTGCTTCTCGTAAAGCTCCCAGGGCAGGGCGTACGTGTAGGCCGCCGGCGGCATCGTCTGGTGAAAGGACGTGTCGAAAACAGCCACCTGCGGCACACCCGGCATCTCTTCCATCGCAGCGCGGATGCCCATAAGGTTCGGCGGGTTGTGGAGCGGCGCAAGGTCCGAGAAGCGCTCGATCGCGTCGATCGCCTCATCGGTTATAAGGCAGCTCTCGACGAACTCCTCTCCGCCGTGAACGACCCTATGGCCGACCGCCTTTATCTCGTTTATGTCCTTGATGACTCCAATGTCATCGTCTACGAGCGTCTTAAGTATGAGGTCGAGTCCCGCTTTGTGCTCGGCGACCGGCTTCTCAATGGATATCTTCTGCCCGTTTCGTTCGTGGTGAAGCGCGCTGTCTCCTTCGCCGATCTTTTCCAGCAGCCCCTTTGCCATAACCGACTCGTCAGTCATATTGAAGAGCTGGTACTTGATCGAGGAACTGCCGCAGTTTATAACAAGTACTAACATTGCATCCCCTTTATTCCTTCTGTTACTTCACTTTCGAGGCCTGGACGGCCGTAATCGCCGCTACACCGACTATTTGCTCCACCGTCGCGCCCCTTGACAGGTCATTTACCGGGCCGGCGAATCCCTGGAAGAGCGGGCCGTAGGCCTCGGCATTTGCCAGGTACTGTGTGAGCTTGTACCCGATGTTGCCGGCGTCGAGGTCGGGAAAGATAAGGACGTTGGCGCGGCCGGCGACCTTGCTGTCGGTCTTGACCTTCTTCGCGGCGACTTGCGGGACGATGGCGGCGTCGAGCTGGAACTCACCCTCGATTGCGATCTCCGGCGCCATCTCGCAGGCTTGGCGCGTGGCCTCGATTACCTTCTCGGTCCTGGGGTGCCGCGCGCTGCCCATCGTTGAAAACGACAGCATCGCAACCCTCGGCTCGATGTCGAGAAGCGCCTTCGCCGAGCGCGCCGATGAGACGGCTATCTCCGCGAGCTCCTTGGTCGTGGGGTCGGGGTTTACGCCCGCGTCGGCGAAGATGAAAGTCCCGCCCTCGCCGTATTCGCAGCCCGGCACCACCATTATGAAAAAACTCGACGGCGCCGTTATCCCCGGCGCGTAACCGATCGTGAGACTCGCCGCCTTGATGACGGCGGCGGTTATGCTGCTGCAGCCGCCCACCATCCCGTCGGCGTCGCCCTCGGCCACCATCATCCCGCCGAAGTAAAGCGGCTTCGAAAGAAGCCTCCTGGCGATCTTCTCCTTCGACCCGCGGTTTGCCACGTAGCGCTCGACGTAGCGATCCATCGCCGGACCGGCGGCCGTCTCGACAAACCGAATGTCCGAAACGTCCACGCCGATTTCGGCGGCGGCCTTCTCGCACTCCGCAGGATCGCCGACAAGAACAGGCTCTGCAATCCCGTCATCTTTCAAGCGCCTGGCCGCCTGCAGCATACGCCCTTCGGCGACCTCGGGCAGAACTATTCGCTTGATATCGCTTTTTGCCGTCTCAATGAAACGCGCGATTATCTCCATAACTCCTTCCTCTCTGTCGGGCACTGAGAAGCACCAGGGCCGCAGTTCCGGGTTGTCACTTCAGAATCAGCCGGTGCGGCTCGGCCGGGTAGTTGCCCGTAAGCTTGCTCGCAGCCGCCTTGTCGGTGATGATCGTTACGGCCGGATGCAGCTGCAGGGCGCTTGCGGGGCACATAGCGGTAATCGGGCCCTCAACCGCCGCGCTAATGGCGTCGGCCTTCGATTCCTTGTTTGCAAGGAGAATCACCCGGCGCGTGTCCAGAATCGTCCCAATGCCCATCGTGATGGCGTACTTGGGAACCTCGTCGATCGAAGCGAAAAAGCGGCTGTTGTCCTCGCGCGTCTCTTTGGTGAGAGTCTTGACGCGCGTGCGGCTTGCAAGCGACGAGCCGGGCTCGTCAAAGCCGATGTGCCCGTTGCCTCCGATGCCCAGAAGCTGCACGTCAATGCCGCCGTGCTCGACCATCATCCGCTCGTACTCGGTGCAGGAGGCGGTTACGTCCTTGGCCAGCCCGTCCGGGACGTGCGTGTTTTCCTTCCGGATGTTTATGTGGTTGAACAGGTTGTCATTCATAAAGTACCGGTAGGACTCCGTGTGAGTCGTGGGCAGACCGACGTACTCGTCTAAGTTGAAAGTGACCACCTGGTCGAAGTCCAGCCCGTCTTCCTTGTGCATACGGATGAGCTCCTTGTAGGTGCCCACAGGCGTGGATCCGGTGGCCAGCCCCAACACCGAGCGAGGCTTGCTGCGAACAAGATCCGCAATCATTTCCGCCGCCAGCCTCGACATCTGCTCGTAATTCTCTTTCACGATAACTTCCATACCGGCACTCCTTTTTACCTGGCCCTGAGATCCTCGAAATAGTTTTCAAATACAACGTCGGCGGCGCCCAACGCCCCCGAAACCTCGCCCAGTTCACTAACCTGCAACTCCACCGTCGGCGCAATATGCGGCAAAACGCGCGAGTCGAATACGCGCCTTATCGTCTCCATCATTCGAGAAGAACCCCCCGACAGCAGCCCGCCAAGGATGACCACCTGCGGGTCGAACAGGTTTGCCATATTCGCAATCATCCTGCCCATATGCTCCGCCGCGCGGACCACAACGTTTTCACAAAGCCTGTCGCCGGCCTCCGCAGCCTGGAGAACCGCCCCAATCCTTACGGTGCCGTCTTCTGCGGTCTCCACCGTCGAAAGCGCCGCTCCCGCAATCGCTTGCTGGACTTCCCTCACAATGGCCTCCGGGCCCGCCACGGTTTCCAGGCACCCGTAGTTGCCGCAATGGCATAGCACCCCGCCGTCGGTTGCCGAAACGTGCCCAAGCTCGCCGGCGTTTCCGGAAAAGCCGCGATAGAGATGCGCGTCCACCACTATGCCCAGACCTATCCCCTTGCCGACAAAGACGTAAAGGAAATCGTCCACCCCGCGCCCCTTGCCGAAACTAATCTCGGCCATAGTCGAGGCGTTGACGTCGTTGTCCACGTACACCGGCAGGCTGAAGCGCTCTGACAGCAGGGCTGCAACGGGGACTTCCTTCCAGTCCTCGACGTGCGGAAAGCGAAGCGACACGCCGTCCTCGCGTTGCACGAGCCCCGTGATACCCACGCCGATGCCCGCCGGCGGCTCGTCGGCCGCCGCCAGGAGTGCGTCGGTCACTTCGTAAAGGCTTGACAGGATCGTGTCCCTGGAAGCCTCAGTGCCCCACTCGAAGCGCTCTTGCGCCAGAGGCGCGCCGCCTAAGTCGGCTACGATACCGCAGACACCGGACATATTGACAGAGAGCCCCACTGACCGAACGAACCCCGGATTCATCGTGAGAATCCTTGCTCGCCGTCCGCCGCTGCTTTCGACGTAGCCGTCTTCGCTGAGAATGCCTGCATCAACGAGCCCCCGGACGGCGACGCTCACCGTCGGCAGGCTAAGCGACAGCCGACGCGCCAAAAGCGGCCTGGTCACGTGCGCAGCACGGCGCGTGAACTCAACAATCTCGTATTGGCGGGGAAGCAGGCTGAACATAGTTTAGTATCCGAAGAAATAGCACCTCACAAAAGGACCATTATAGGCTTCTTTGTGCCACTACACAAGTAAGTATTTCCTGAACACACGACTTTTTTCGGTGGCTTGAGACCCGCCGCTGCGTTATGTGTATAAGTCCTTGTACTCTCAGAGGATACGTCTTGACAAAGTCGGATAGGAACACGAACGTCGGACACTCTCGGTCTTGCCCCGCTGTGCAGGTCATATTCCGCCTGCGGTAAGCCAATGAGTGGGGTGGACATTCTTGTCCGCCGGCATATATTCCGCGTGCGCTAAAGTTTACCCGCCGTGGGGAGGGCACACTCTACACAATTGGTGGCTATGTAGGGGCGCGATTTATCGCGCCCATATTCCTTGTGCGCCTTACCTGCGGGCGTGATGAATCACGCCCCTACATCGTGTTTCTCTGTATCTTTGCTACTCTGTGGTGAAAATAGTACGCATGCGGCAAGCCGCGCATTCCGCATGCAACTGGGCGGGGCTTGCGTTATGGGCCGGAGTATGGCGGGTGGAAGATGTTTCCGGCTTGCAAGTAGGCGGCATACGGGTATTTTTAGTCGTCTCGGTAGCGAAGTGGCGCTGGGAGTACGGCCGCAGGGGCATTCCTGGGTGAGGATGGGTGCTGGGGTCAGAAGAGATTGACGATGGCAGTATTTCCAGAAAGGATTCTCGTTGCCGCGGGGCTTGAAGAATCCGAGGCGGTAGAGAGAGCCACCGCAGCGGCGCCTGGCGCGCCCGTGGAGGTATTTGATGACGGTCTGTCGCTGACGCTGTCGCGGCTGGAGCGGCTTGGCGCCGAAGAGGCGAAGAAGACCCTGGTTATTGCGAGGCGTCGGGGTGGTTTTGTAAAGCCATTCCCGTCGGGGCGCGGAATGAGATCGTCGCCGTGGCACTATTTCATCCCCGCGATCGGTTGCCCGGCCGACTGCCGGTACTGCTTTCTGCAGGTGTATCATCCTGCGAATTCGCCTGTGGTCTTTGCGGACCAGGCAGCGATGCTCGCCGAGATCGAGCGGAAAAGCGACGAGGTGGGCGGCGGCTATTTCTACGGCGGCGAACTCTGCGACAACCTGATGCTTGAGCGGTTCCTTGGGATTACGGGGCCATTGATCGACCTTTTCAGGAGGCTGCCTGATGCGACATTGGAGCTGCGCACGAAGTCGGCCGATGTAGGGGCACTCCTGGAGGCGGGGACAGCGCCGAATGTTGTTGTGTCGTGGACGTTCTCGCCAGAGACCCTTGCGCGGGACTTCGAGCCGGGGGCGGCGAGTGCGGCCGACAGGATAGAGGCGGCGCGAAGAGTGCAGCGGGTAGGTTTCCGCGTGGGGGTGAGGTTCGACCCTATAGTGCTTTTCGAGGGGTGGCGCGAGGAATACGAGGCCCTTGTCTCGATACTCTCGGCGGCGCTTGACGCATCACTTGTGGAGTCGGCGCACCTGGGCTGCATTCGCTTTACGCCGGCGCTCAAACAGGTGGTTCAGGAACGCTTCGGCCGGACGAGCCCGTTCGACGGCGAGTTTGCCGCTTCAAGCGACGGCAAGCTTCGCTACCCAAGGCCGCTTCGCAGCGCCGCCTACGCCGAAATCGCCCGTATGATCGCCCGCTGGGACAATGGGATCGCGGTGCGGCTCTGTATGGAAACGCCGCAGGTGGAGGCCGACTTCACCTCGTTTGCGGCCGGACGATAAAGGATTTTCTACCGAAGCGTTGTCGGAAGCCCCCGTAGCGCCGCCGGAAAACATTGGCAACATTTACGGGTGATTGCAATAATAGGGATGTGCGAGCAAGGCGTGGGAGCGCCCCGCGTAACTGATAGCGCACGAAAGGCTGCGAAAGGTATCTTCGGCTTCGTGAAGCCGGGAGGAAAATGATGTTGACCAAAGCGATGTTCAATCTCGGCGGCACCGAAATGTTGGTGATACTTGTGGTGCTGCTTTTGATCTTCGGGTCTCGGCTGCCCAGCATAATGAGGTCACTGGGCAGAAGCGCCACCGAGTTCAAGAAGGGGATGAACGACATTACCGAAGAGCCGATGACCGATCAGAAAAGTCCGCCCACGACAGAGACGAACAACCACCCGCACGGCGACGAGTCTCCGGCCGGCTGAGGGCAATAGCGCGAGAAAGCGCCTGCCCCGGTTTCGCTTGTCGAGCATTTACTCAAGATGAGTGCGGCGCTGGCGCGTCAGCCTATGGCCGGCATAGCCTCGTGAGGCGCCTCGATGTGCTCGGCCTTGCTGATGACGACGATCCCGCCTGTCGACACCCAGAATCTTTCCCTGTCGCTGTCAATGTCGTAGCCTATCTCGGTTCCCTCGGGGATCTCGACGCCCTTGTCGATGATGGCGCGGCGGATATGGCAATGGCGGCCGATATTGACCCCCTCGAAGATTACCGATTCCTCGATGCGGGCGTAAGAGTTAACCCGAACGTTGTGTGAGAGAACGGAGCGCTGCACCCGCCCGCCGGAAATAATGCAGCCCGGCGAGACGGTGGAGTCGAGAGCAACACCCGTTCTGCCGCCTTCGAACTCCTGGGCGAAGACGAACTTCGGCGGCGCGAAATGCTCGTGGTAGGTTCGTATGGGCCAGCCCTCGTCGTAGAGGTTGAGCACCGGCTCCACGGCGACGAGGTCCATATTCGCTTTCCAGTACTGCTCAATGGTTCCCACGTCGCGCCAGTACTTGGGGGCTTTCTTATTTTCGTCCACGAAGTTGTAGGCATAGACAGAGGCGCCTGTGCGAAGCATCAGGGGTATGACATTCTTGCCGAAATCGTGGGCGCTGCGCGTCCTGGCGTCTTTGTACAGGTAATTCAAGAGCACGTTCGTGTTGAAAATATATATTCCCATCGAGGCCATGCAATCGTGGCTGTTATGCGGGAGGGGCTTGGCCTTTTCCGGCTTTTCCTGGAACCCGGTGATTCGATAGTCGTCGTCGGTGGACATTACGCCGTAGTGGCGCGCCTGCGATACGGCTATTTGGGTGGTGGCGATGGTGAGCTCTGCGCCCTTTGACTTGTGGAAGTCGAGCATCTTGCCGTAATCCATCTTGTAGACGTGGTCGCCGGCGAGCACCAGGACGTGCTCGGGCTGCTCCTGCTCGATGAAATTGATGTTCTGGTAGATGGCGTCGGCTGTGCCCTGGTACCAGTGCTCCCCGACACGCTGCTGAGGCGGAATTGCGGTAACGTATTCACCCAGCGCCAGCGGGAGAAATCCCCACCCCTGGGCAAGATGCTTCGACAGGGAAAGCGATTTGTACTGGATGAGGACGACTATCTTGCGCAGGCCCGAGTTGATCGCGTTCGAGAGCGGGAAGTCGATTATCCGGTAAATTCCACCGAAAGGAACCGCCGGCTTCGCCCTGTGGAGGGTAAGCGGCCCAAGCCTCGTGCCCTTGCCTCCCGCCAGTACAATGGCGAGAACACTGCCAGTCATTTCTACCCTCCAATATCGGCGCCACCACCGGGGGGTATTCTACAACTTGTGTCAAGGTTTGCAATAGGATAACTTCTTATGAACACATCTCCCGGCTGGGCCAGCGGTTACGTCCCAACAGGAACGCCGGAGCCCCTGCCGCATCCCCCCCATACGCCGGGCAACAGGTAGGGCGGACATTCTTGTCTGCCATCATTTATTCCGCGTGCGGCAAGGTTTGCCCACTGTTGAGGGTGTCTTCAACTACTGTTTGAATGGCCGGTCCTTTGCGTTATAATTGGTTTGAGGAAAACCCGTTGGGATGATACGGGTGGTAAGGAGGCGGCGCTCGAAATGAGCAGGCGCTGGAAGATTGCTGTTGGCGTTTTCTGCGGGGTGGCTGTTGCAGCCTCCATTTACGCGGCGCTCGAAGTGGGAGTAGGGCGGCCGGCAAGAAGGCCGGCGGTTGCGGGGCAGTTTTACCCGTCGGACCCGAAGGCGCTTCGCGGGCAGGTGCGAGGTTTCCTGGCCGCCGCAAAGGACGCCCGAGATACACAAGCCAGGACCATCGCCGTAATTGCTCCTCATGCCGGCTACGACTTCAGCGGGCCGACGGCGGCGGCGGCATTCAAGTGGCTTGAGGGTGCCCGGCCACGCCGCGTGGTTCTCATCGGCCCGAGCCATGGTCCGGCGGCGGCGCCGGCATGGGTTGACGATGTCAGCGCCTATGCGATTCCCGGAGCTAAGGTGCCGGTGGATCGCGAAGCCGTCAAAGTCCTGGAAAGGGAGGGCCTGCCCGCTATCGCCGGCGCCGCTAACCATGAGCATTCCATAGAGGTGGAGCTGCCGTTTCTTGTCGAGGCGCTAAAGCCCGGTTGGAAACTCGTGCCCGTCCTGATGGGGTCGACCGATCTTGCCAGGTGCCGCAAGGTGGCGGAGTCAATCAACTGCATCCTCGACAACACAACGGTCGTCTGTGTTTCGAGCGATTTCACGCATTACGGCAAGCAGTTCGGCTATGTTCCGTTCGAGGGCAGCGACGAAGAAGTGCGGCGCAGGCTTGCGGACCTCGACGGCGGGGCCATTGACCGCATCGTGGCGAAGGATGCCGAGGGTTTCTATAAATATTTCAGCAAGACCGGTGCGACCATATGCGGCCGGGGGCCGATACTGGTGCTGCTTAGCCTCCTGCCTGGGGATGCGGCCGGCCGGAAGGTGGCCTACGCGACGTCCGGCGAGATAAGCGGCAGCTACCGCGTGAGCGTTTCCTACGCGGCGGTGGCATTCACAGTGGCGCCGGACAGAACAGGCATTTGGGGAAAACAGGGGAAAGAGGGCAAGGCGATGTCCGAGTCAAAGGCACTCACGAATGAGGAAAAGGCAACTCTCCTGGCGATTGCCCGGGCGTCTCTTCGCTCGAACGTGGCCGAGGGCAAGTCGCCCGACGTGTCGGCATTTGACCTCACCGACACGCTCAGAGAAAAGCGCGGCGCCTTTGTGACGCTTACTCAGAAGGGTAAGCTGCGCGGCTGCATCGGGTATGTTCAGGCCATAAAACCGCTCTGGCAGGCTGTTATGGAAAACGCCGCTAACGCCGCGCTCCACGACCCGCGATTTCCCAGGGTCAGAAACGACGAATTGAGCACCATCCACATCGAAATATCGGCTATGTCGCCGCTCGAAACGATTTCGGACCCCGACGTCATCGAGGTGGGCAAGCACGGGATAATGCTGACGAAAGGCCCGTATGCCGGGCTGCTGCTGCCGCAGGTGGCCACCGAGTACGGCTGGGACCGCGAGGAGTTCTTGGAGTATACGTGCAGAAAGGCGGGCCTTCCGGACGGCGCGTGGAAGGACCCCGCCACGAAGATCGAGATATTTTCGGCGGAGGTTTTCGGCGAAGAGGAGAAGTAGAGAGTGGTTCTCCTGGATAGGCGGCTGGTCTTAAAGGCCGCGGGAGCCGCGGCGGTAGGGGGGCTCTTGCCGGGGAGTGCGGTACGGCTTTTCGCGGGGGAGAGAGGGCCGAGGGTTTCGATAGTCACGTCCGGGCAATATGCAGGCAAGTCGGCGGACGTTCCCGACGATGTGACAGCCAGACTCGTCAACCGTGCCGTAACGTCGGCTGTCAGTGCGAAGGACGCCGCGTCGGCCTGGAAATCGCTTTTCAAGCCGGATGACAAGGTCGCCGTCAAGATAAATACCCTTGCAGGAGGCAAACTCTCCTCGCACCCGGGCGTCGTCGCCGCCGTTGTCGAGGGGGTATTGACGGCAGGCGTGGCGCCGGGGGCCGTAATCGTCTTTGACCGCCTCGAACGGGAACTGCGAAGGGCGCACTTTCCCGTGGGCACGATCCGCTCCGGCGTGCGCTACAGCGCAACCGACACCCCCACAATCGGCTACAGCCGCAAGCTCCAAACGGCCGGTGCCGTCGGGTCGCTTTTCAGCCGTGTCATCACTGGTTTTGCCACCGCCATCGTCAACGTTCCCGTCCTGAAGGACCACGACTTGGCCGGTGTCACCCTCGGAATGAAGAATTTCTTCGGCGTTATCCACAACCCCAACAAGTACCACGACGACGGCTGCGACCCTTTCATCGCGGACCTCTCCACGTCGCCGCTCATTCGCAAGCGCCTCAGGCTCGTCGTTGTCGATGCGCTCCTTGCCCAGGCCGACGGCGGGCCGGCATACCGCGCGGACGGGGCGTTTCCGTACGCAGGGATAATCGCCGGAACGGATCCCGTTGCGACCGACCGCGTCGGGTGGGCCGAGATCGAGGTGTTGCGCGCAAAGATGGGTTTCAAGGCGCTCCAAGCCGTCGGCCGCCTGCCTCGCCACATCCTGACGGCCGGGAAAAAGGGCCTCGGCATCTCGGACATTGACAGGATCGAGGTAGTGAGACAAACGCTTTGAAGCCCGTCTGAGGCGCGGCCCGGCCGGATTCCCTTGGAGGGGCGCCTTCAGCCGATGACTATCCGGCCGAAGCGGCGTTTACCCACCTTGAGTATCTGCCCCTGGGCCACTTCGACGTCTTCGTTGGGGTCCTCAAGGCGCTTTCCGTCGAGGGTGACGGCACCTTGCCGGGTGAGGCGCCTTGCCTCGGTGTTGGAAGACGCAAAGCCCGCCGTCGTGATAAGGCGTACGAGAGATATTCGACCGTCCTTGAGGTCGGCGGCGCCGAGGGCGATTTCCGGGAGGTCGCTCGGCAGCTTGTGATCCCGGAAGACGCGGTCGAACTGCGCCGCAGCGTCGGCCGCGGCCGCCTGTCCGTAGAACCCGGTGACAATGGCCGAGGCC
>JAGHCE010000047.1 GCA_021160625.1 Planctomycetota bacterium
CATGAACTCTCCCGCAGGGATAAAGACCATCTCGATGCCGGTCTTTTCGTGAATTACTTCCTTGGCCCAGCCCGTATTGGTGTACGTCTCCGCAGCCGTACCGGGCGCCGCGCGGAAACCCGCGGGCACACGCATCGTTATCTTTTTCAGACTCGCCGTCACGCTGTAAACGCCGCCGCGCGAGACGACGAGCGTCTCAGTGTACGGCTCGGAGCTCTCGCCCTTCACCTCGACGCGGTAACTCCGCCCCTTCTCGAGCCGCCGGGAGACCGGCGCCGCGCCGATTCTCCTGCCGTCAAGGTAAACCTCCGCGGCAATCGCCACACCCGTCGCCGCATCAACCGCCGTCACCGAAAGCGTGGGAATATCCGGGATGCGCGCAAGGACCACCGGCGCGGCGGCCTTGGGGAAGACGACAGGGGTCTGCGTTTTGCCTGTCTCAAGGCACCAGCCGACCATCTTTTTCCGCACATATTCATGCAGCTCGGCCTGAGTAACAGCGCGATCACCGTTCGCATCGGCAAGGCCGGAAAGGCCATCCACAAGATAGCGGCTGAATACGCTGTGGCGAGAGTCCTCCGCCGGGTAAGAAACCTGGTCGGCGGCGCTTGAGAGAAGCATCACGATTCCCGTGGAGTCGGCCACGAGCGACGGCGCTATCCTTGAGACACCCTTGGCCGCCGAGCCCGCATGACAGGCGTCGAGTATCAGGACTTTTGAACGCGCTTTCGACGTCGAGAGCGTCTCCTTTATCCAGGAAAGGGCTACCGCGCGGCGCTCGTCCCCATCCATCGGCACGAGGTAGCCCTTGCCCTCGCGCGTGACGCCGTGCCCGCTGAAATAGATGAGCAGGGAGTCTTCGCCGCCGGCCAGGACCGCCACCTGCTGAATACGTCTCTCCATCGTCGCAAGCGTCGGGCGGTTTTGCGGTTTGGCCGCGTCATCGGTGAGAAGCAGCACCCTGTTTGGCGTGTAGCCTGCCGATTCGACGAGCGTGCGCGCGAGTTCGCCGGCGTCGTTGCGGCAGGTCGTGAGCCGCCCCAGCGCCTGGTAGTCGTCGATGCCGATGACAAGCGCCAGCGGCTCACCTCCGGGGGACGCCGGCTCTTCGGCCGCACGGGCAGCGGAAAAAACGGTCGCCAGAATGCAGAAGGCGACTAAGGCGTTACAGTGATTCATTTATTCGCCTCCGGTCAGATTCCTACCTCGCTATGGACAGGTTCGTATCGTATCGCCCCGAGGCCTGCGGCGTCTGGGCGTCGCGCGTCTCGCGCCGGACCTTTTCCTGTACGTAAGGCACAAGTTCGCCGAGTGTCACGCTGCCGTTATTGTCGTAGTCGGCCGCGCCCTTGAGGCCGTCAAGGAGGTAATACGTGAAGATCCCGTGTCCTCCGCCCCACCTGGCGCCTTCCTGGGACAACTGCCCCCCCTGGGTGCTCGTGAAGACAAGGACGCCTTCGCGCACTTCGGCAAGGCCGCTTACGCCCTTGTGGAGCATGGAAGGGGCGATGCCGGCGACGCCGCGTCGCGCGACGGTGAACGGCTCTCCGATGCCGCCTGAATGGCAGACATCGGCGATGATGACGACTCTTCCGGCCTTGACGAAGCGCTCGAGCGCGGTCTTTATGTCCCACATTGGGAAGGCCGTGGCGGAGATGTTTGAGTAGTCCACGTCGTACGGCAGGAGAAAGAGGTTCTCCGGGCTGTCGGGGCTCTCGGGCGACCCGTGGCAGGCGAGGTATATCGTGAGGATGTCCTCCGGCAGCGCCTGCTTCGACCAGTTGAAAAGCGCATCGCGGATGTTCTTTGCCGTGGCCTTCTTGTCGAGAAGCAGCTGAACGTCCGCCGGAGCATGTTTGCCGCCTCCTTGAGAAACGAGCCAGTCGTAGAAGCCCCTCGCGTCGCGTGACGCGTAGCGCAGGACGGGAACGCGGGAATCGGCGTACGACGAGACCCCGACGACTATCGCCCAGTAACGGGCGAAAGCCGGTCGTGACACGGCAGGGGCTGCGGCGCGTGCGCCTGCCGGCTCCGATGTCTCCCAGCCGCGAACGGCGACGTCGTAATTGGACCACTGCTCGGGATAATTGCTCTTGAGGTCCTCGATAGACCTCCTGTCCAGGAAATACTCGAGAACCGGTCGGACTGTTTCGTCCTCGGCAAGCATCTGAATGTCCTTTTCGGCCTGCGCTACGGCCGCCGCCGTGTTCCCTCTGGCGGCGCCCACTCGGAAAAGGAGCGCCTTGTGCCACTGGTAATCAGGATCGAGCCTTGAAGCGCTCAAGGCATCGGCCTCGGCCTTGTCAAGATCTCCGAGGAAAAAGTAAGCCCACGCGCGCGTATCGTAGTAACTCGAGCGCGGCTCGAGTTCGACGGCTTTCTGCGCATCGGCCAGACCCTTCGCGTCGTCACCGACTCTCAGGAAAATCCATCCGCGACTGTTGTATGGCATGGCGTTGTCGGGGGCCAACTCAATGGCCTTTGTAATGTCGGCGATGGCCTTCCCGAATTCACCCATGTTGTCGTATACTTGCGACCTGACAAGATACGACATGGCGTTGTCACCCTTGAGCCGGATCGACTCCGTCAAGTCGTCTATGGCCTGGTCGTACTTCGACTGCCCCGCGTAGGCGTGCCCCCGAGCAGAATACGCCTCCGCGAAGTCCGGCTTCAGAGCGATCGCCTTGGTGGCATCCGCAATCGCCAGATCGTACTTGCCGAGTACGTTGTATGCCAGGGCCCTGTTGCGCCAGTAAACGCCCTCGGATGGGTTCGCCTCGATCGCCTTCGTGTAGAACGCGACGGCGAGTTCATAGTGCCCCTGTGCGTAGTGCGTGCGCGCTTCCTCGTGCCACTGCTCGGCTGTCTTGCCCTGCTGTGACGACTGCGCCTGGGCGCGCGGCAAAACCGCAAACAGGCCGACAGAGAAAACGATGCACGCCAGAAAGATCCGCAAGCACAACAGAAAACGGTTCTTCACATCACGCCCTTTCGTTAGAACCTCCGAGAAACAGAAATTTCACCTGTGCTCAATCCTGAATTCCTTTACCACCGCAAAGCGGCCGCGCAGTGTTTCGCCGGCGCCGACGGTGGGCGGCTCGGGTGCGAGGGAGGGGCGGCGAAGGCGCAGGCCGGGGACCGTCTTCGAGCCGTTGCGGGCGTTACGGTTGACCTTGCGCATCTCGTCCTTCAGCCGTCGGCCCAGGGCGCCACTCCCGCCGCGCATCTTGCTCATATCATCGAGTATCCGGTCGATATTGCCGACTGGTTCGTACGAGGCCACTATAAAGAGCCGCTCGGTGCCGGTATTTTCGTCAAGAACGAACCATCGCGACCCGCCGAGGATGTTGGGATCCGGCACGACGTACTTGACGCCGCCGAGACAGCGGTTGGAAATCTTCACGCCGGGGTAGGGGAAGAGCGCCGAGCATCCGCCGCGCGAGTCAAAGAGGAAGATGTACACCCACGAATCGCTTGCGGGCATGAATGAAAGCTGAAACTGGCCGCCGCTCTTGAGCGTTTCCCCGTCTTTCAACTCGAACTCGCGAACGCCGCCCGGCAGCTTCGATTGTGCCGAGACCTTGAAGGCAAGTTCCATCGGCGGCACTTCGATCGTGCGCCCCTCGCCCCCCGGCGGCCGCCGGACGTAAACAAGAAGGTCCCTTACGGCGGCGTCCGATTTGATGGCGAAGCTCGATACGTTCGCTTTCCCCGTGCCGGCCTTGACGAGACGAAGCGTGAAAGAGACCGTGTCGCCGGCCCGTACCAATTCCCCGGTGGCGAGGTAATCCGCGTTCAGCACCTTCAATGCCTTCTGCTGCCTGGACCGGTCGGCCCGGGCGGCGAAGTCAGACTGCTTTATGTCCTCCTCCTTCAGTAACTCTTCAAGGCGCGTTCGCTCGACGAGAGTGACCTGAGGGTGCTGGCAGACGCAGGCCTCGAGCCTGCCGGCGGCAAGCGAGCCGAGCTTCGTCACGCCGCCGTAGTAGTCCGAAAACGGCACGACGGCCACGGTCACAGGCTTGTCGGCCGGCAGCAGCCCCGCAACCTCCATCCAGGCCTTGGCCAGCCTGGAGTCAAGCTCCTCCAGGGAGCCCCGCTCGCCGCCGTGCGCGAAAGAGGGGCAGAGAATCACCGCCAGGCCAACAGCCGCGACAAAACCTCGCATTCGTTCCATAAACCGGTACTCCCATCAGCACGGGCTCAAAGTCCATCCCACATCGCTGCCATAAGGGGGCCACAGATTGCGGCCGTTGCACGGCCAGCCGTGCGGCTACAAGAAAGCCCCGCGCGCCCTACTTCGGCTGCTTGCCAATCACGATATCGGCAGTGAGGCTTTGGGCTTTGTCATCTCTGATGCGGACGACTCTCACTTCCACGCACTTACCAACAGCGGTTTCGGCGACCATGTGGCGCAGTAGCTCGGCACTGTTCACTTTCTTCCCATCGTAAGAGACTATCACGTCGCCCGGCGCCAACCCTGCCCTCCCGGCAGGCCCCAGACCCACTGAGGCTACGTAAGCGCCCTTCATGTCCTTACCGTACTTCTCCCTCGCCTCATCCGACTCATTAACAAAATCGCCGATGACAACACCCAGCCAGCCGCGCTTGATTTCACCG
>JAGHCE010000127.1 GCA_021160625.1 Planctomycetota bacterium
CTTCCAGGACGATCCACCACTGAAGGTTGGTGTTCGTTGAAAGCCGCGCCACGCGCACGTCGCCGTGCGAAGCCTCCGCCGAGACAAGACCCGGCCCCGGCGCATCGGCCTGCGGCTGGGTCCAGGTCCTGGGAATCGAAAACGCCACCACCGCCCCCTCCGGCAGGGGCTCGTCGCCCGGGAAGTAGGTAAGCGTGAAGTCATACCGGCAGCCCACGACGAGGGGGTGGTCCGGCCGAAGCTCCGTGTGACCGGGTGCGAAGTGATACTCGCCGCCCGCCGGCAGGGTGTCGATGAACTCCGCGTAGATGGCTTCGTTGGGATACGGCCGTTCGCCTTCAAGCGGGTCGAGATAGAACCTGTCGGTCATTTTTCTTTCCACCTCCACGGATTCACCGGCCGGTGCGGGGACCTCCCCTGAACCCGGCGCAAGCCCTCACTCCTCTTCCACTTTCGGCAGACTGTCAAAGTCGGGGACCTCGGCGAGGTAGACGTTGCCGTAGCCGGACATATCGCTTGTAAACAGCACCTCTTTGCCGTCGGGGGTGAAGCGCGGGTGAACGTGGAGCTGCTGGGTCTGGAAACTCCCTCGGTGGCGGCACAGCATCTTCGGCCCGTCGTAGTCCTTCCCGTTCCACCGCCACAGCCGCACGACCTGGCCGCCGTCGCCGACGATGAGGTGCTCGTCGTTCGAGTGCGTGTGGCCGGTCAGGTGCGGGAAGTCCATCTCGACGTGGTCGGTGTTGTCCAAGCGGATATGCCCTATGAACTGCCGCCCGTCGGCGTATTTGCCGTGAAAGCCTATTCTTTCGCCGTCGGCGTACCAGTATTCGTGGCCGACGGCTTCCTTTTCCTTATAGGGGCGTATTTTCCAGGGTTTTCCCTCGTTGATGTCGAGGCCCCATATCCTGTGGTCCACCTTCACCCAGGGGCCTTCGTGGCAGAATGTCAGCAGCGTGGGCTGCGTCGGCGAGGTATTGACGTGGCTGATCCAGCACTTCTCCTGCCAGGCGGTCCTGCTGCCGGAGCCGTCGGTTGCAACAACCTCAATTTTGCAGTGTGGTTTGGCCGCGGAATACTCGGCGAAACCGACATACCCCCGCAGCGTGTCCATATGAATTTTGTCGGTGAGGTCCTCATTTATGGCGGCGCAGACATACTGACCATCGGCGGTGCAGTTTATCATATTTTTCAGGAAGCCCTTCGGCATCCGGTAAATCGCCCGCTGGTCCAGAGAGACAAGGTCGATGGCCATAAGCTCACAGCCGTACCAAAAATATGCCTCTGGCCGCGTTGGGTTAACGCACGCTGAGATGAAATCCAGCTCGTTAGGTGCCGCAATTGGTTCGAGATCCGTAAGCTGCGTTATCTCACCCGTAGCGAGCTCGATGCTGTACAGGTTTGTGCGGTTCTCACGGTCCGACGAGAAGAGCAGCCTCCGGTTTTCGTCGTACCAGCCGGGGTTCGTGAAATAGAAGTGGTGGCTGTGGCCCCTGTAGTTGGTGAGCTGGCGCATCCGCGTGCCGGTTTCCGGGTCCTTGAACTCCTTTACCTCGCTTGGCCATTTCCTGCCGATTGACACGAGTCTTCCTCCTTTGGTTTCCACTGCCGGCTTTTCGAAATCGCGCGCCTCACTCGTACGAGCCGAGCTCCTTTGCCAGCTCGCAGAAGCGCCTGAAGTCCGCGAAGCTCACCGTCTCCGGAACGCTGTGGTCGCTCGAACAGATATAGCCGCCGTTTTTCTTCATCTCGGGGATGACTTGGCGCATCTCTTGCCAGAGCTTTTCGGGATGAGTGTAGAGGACGGCGTTTAGCCCTCCGTGGAAGCCGAGCTTATCGCCGTACTCCTTTTTCAACGCGACCGGGTCGAGGCCGGACTTCACCTCGATGGGGTTTAGCATCTCGACGCCGATCTCGATGAGGTCCGGGATGAAGGTGCTGACGTTGCCGCAGGAATGCAGGCGTGCGCGGATGCCGTGGGCCCTGGCCCACTCGACGGCGCGCTTGTGGACGGGCTTCAACAGGTTGCGGTACATATCAAGCGAGAAAAACTGCGTCCCCTTGTACCCCATATCGTCGTACCAGAAAACCTCGTCGAAATGGTAGCCTGCATCCCATACCATATCCCAGAGCGCTATCTCGACGTCGAGGAAGTGGTTGAACATATCCACGGGCCACTCGGGCTGGGTGGCCATAGCAATGAGTAGCCGTTCCGTGCCGATAAAGTGCGAGTGCGTCACGTCGAAGCCGAACCAGAAAAGCGCCGGAATCCATGCGCCCTGCTTGCGCAATTTTGGAAAAGTGTTTTTGAGATATTCCCAATCGATCCGGTCGCGCGACGGGGTCATTTGGGCCTTCGCCTTCGCCCAGGTCTCGGCGTCCTTCACTAGGAACTCAAGGTACTCTGGCGTGCCGCCGTGGTGCTTCCAATTGCGCTGGGTTGTGCCCCATCTGGTGGTCTTGATGATGTATTCGTCCGTCTCCTCGACAATCTTCTCCGGGTAGCGCGGGCTGTTGTCGGCCTCGAGCGTTACGAAGTGGTCGATATCGAAGTAGTCTGTAAAAGAAACGCCTTCCGGCAGTCCCTCGCTGTGCCATCTCTCAATGGTCGTTGACCAGGGGTAGTCCATTATCGGAATCCTGTCCGCCTCCTTGTGTTCGTACATCCTTGTGACGCGCTCGTGTGTGGTCATTGCGGCCATAGTATATTCCTTAGACGTTGACGGTTTTAGGTATTCGGCAACCCGTTCAGAGTGATTTTATGAAAGGGGCACTCGTGGCGAAAGGGTGTAGGGCGGTAAAAAGCCGCAATCGGCCCTCAGAGAGAGCCTGGAAATCGAAATATCCCTGTGGGCCGCCGCCGCTCCTATTTTCCTATGCAGTAGAGGTGCTTGAGCGTCCTGACATACATACGGGAGCCCGCAAACAGCGGCGTCGAGCGGAAGGCTTCAAGATTGTTCTTTGCCACCTCAGTTGTCGTGCGGCTTCTCAATATACCTGGCCCACTGGAGGTTTCCCTCGATATCGTAGCACACGACAACGCCCGTACTGTAGACGGCCCAGACGTAGTCGCTGTCGGTGACGGGAGTGGCGGACGAGTAGCCGTTGGTGTCGTGCTTGCGTGCAAGCACGTAGTGCCCCATAGGCTTGAGCTCTACTCGGAGCCGGGCGACCTTTTCTTTGAGTTCGGGGACCCTTGCTTTCAGCTCGGCGTCACCCTGCGACTTGCTGAGCTTGTTTTCCGCCGCGCGAGCATCACGCCTCGCGGCGGCCAGATTCTTGGAGAGGGTTGCGGCTTTTTCCATAAAGCCCATCCGCTAAATTCGACCTCACGGAGTTCTCCTCATCCTTTTCCAGTAAACGGTTCCAACAAGACGAAGCCGGCCCGCAAGAAGCACGGGTTCCCTTCCAACCGGCCCTTGCCGTCGCAGGTTCTCTGGTCTGCGGCATTCGCCAAGGGAAGCCGCGCAGTATCGTAGTGACACCCCGGCAAATGGCAAGCCGTCGGCGCCGCGCATTATGTTTGACCGTGGCAGAACGGGGCGTATAGTCAAAGTCTTGGCACAAGCAATGGGCATGGAAGGAGCTGAGTATGACCGGGTTTCACGTTGCTGCCTCGATGCAGATGGCCGAGGTCTGCGCCGTCGTGCTTTCGTCGGTCTTCCTCGCGGGCTTTCTGGCGCAGCCGGCCGAGGCCACAGAGGGTGCGGTCGTCTCGAATGTGAAGGTAGTCTCCGACAAGATCGAGGACGTCTCAAGCATCGAGGCGTGGAAGGCGTCTTTCCTGAAACCCGGGATGTCCGACAGACAAAAGGCCCTGGCCGTGTGGGAGACGGTGGTGAAGTTCCGCCACCAGAACTCGCCGCCGTACGAATATCTCCAGTCCGACGGCAACGAGTTCGGCGTTCACGATCCCATCAAGACCTTCAACGTCTACGGCTACGGGATGTGCTGCTGCTCCGCGTCAAATATCGAAGCCCTCGCGCGCGCAGCGGGTTTCAAGGCCCGTGGCCGGGCGCTTGTCGGCCACAGCGTCCCCGAGGTCTTCTGGGGCGGCAAGTGGCATATGCTGGACGCCTCGCTAATGTGCTGGTTCGACGGCGCCGACGGCCGCGTTGCGGGCATCGACGAGATAATGGAGAATGTCGCAGACTGGTACGACAAGAACCCCGGATTCAAGGGCGACAATGCAAAACTGCGCGCCTTTATGAAAAACGGCGGTTGGGGAAAGGGCCCCTCCATATTTGCCGGTACGCCCTTCTTTGACGAGAACGGTAAAATCGGTACCAAAATCCACGGCTGGAACTCGGCTATGCGCGTCTACGACGGCTCGGAGAATTCCCCCTACGAGTTCGGCTATTCACAGGGCTATCGCGTGAACGTCGAGCTGCGCCCCGGGGAAGTGCTCACGCGCAACTGGTCCAACAAGGGTCTCTACGTGGATATGGACTCAGCGGCGACGGGCAGGACGGTCGACAATATCACGAGCCTCACGGGAAGGATAGGCGAAGGTGAGTTCGCCTATTCAAAGGGGCACGGCGACCTGGCGCCCGGCCGCATCGGCAACGGGACGCTTGTCTACGAGGTGCCGCTGGCCGAAGGCATCTCCCGCATAGCGCCGCTTGGTCACGAAAACATCACCTCGCAAGCCGAGGATGGAGATTCACCCGCACTGCACGTGAAGTCCCTCGGCTTACCGGGCACCCTGACCATCAGGATGCCCTCTTCGTACATCTACCTCTCAGGAACGCTTTCTGCAGCATTTGCAGTTGGCGAAGGCGGCTCGATACGCTTGTTGCTGAGCCGCAATAACGGTCTCGACTGGAAAGAGATTTACGCGAACACGAAACCGGGCGCGCACGAGGAAACCGTGGACCTCACGTCGCTGGTCTACCGCCTGTATGACTACCAGTTGAAGTTCGAGCTGACGGGCGCCGGCACGGGTCTTGACGCCCTGCGGATCGTCCACGACATCCAGCATTCCCAGCGGGCGCTGCCTGCCTTGGGGCCTGGTGAAAACACGATCACGTTCTCAGCCTCACCCGACGAAGGGACCGTGACTATCGAGGGCCTAACCCGCCCCGAGGGCAAGGGTAATCAACTTTCCATACTGGAGTATCACCCCGTCTTTGACGGCGTCGCCTGCACCGAAAGAGGCCTGAAGGCGCCCGCAGAAGGCGGGACGGTTACATTGCCCATCGAGACCCCCGGCGCTATGGTCCGCTTGCGGATGGGGTGCTCCTACCAGACGCGGGCGCGAAATACCGGCTGGGATTTCCTCGTCTCGTTCGACGGCGGCGGCACTTGGCTTAAAGCCGGCCGCGTCGAAGGCGGCCTGCCGGGGATGTCCGGGTACGTTACCTTTCCGGCCGTCGGGAAGTCGACGAGAAAGGCGCTCGTGCGCTTTGCCGGCGGCGACGACAGCCTCATACTGAATCTGCGGATAGACGCCGATTACAAAGAGCCGCGCGGCGCCTTTCGGCCCGTCAGGATCACTTACGTTTGGGAAGAGGCAGGTCTCGAGAAGCGCAATGTCCACGTGGCAAAGACGCCCCACGAAACCTATCGCGTTCACTGCTCCACGAATCCGGGCTCTGAGCCGTTGATGAAAAGCCTTGTAGTCGAGCTCGACCGGTAGCCGCCCCAGCGGCACCGGCGTCCTGGCCGTGACCTTTGAGGCGTCAAAGACGGGCAGGGGCCTTGTCGTCACGAAGCCCCGGTTGCCGGCGGCCGTCTCCATCGTGTCGAAGGACCTTTGCTCCTGGTAGGTGTAGCCGACAATCTCCATCTCGGCCTTGCGTGCGAGGGCTTGCTTGAGCCGCGCGACGGCCGGGTCGGTTTCGGGTGTGTTTATCGAGTTGACGAAGAACTTTATGAGTTCCAGGCCGAACTCGTCAAGCTCGGGGACCATATCTTTCTTGAGGGCCTCGGAAATATCGTTGAGGTGCGCGGCGATTTCCAGGATGGATACCTCGTCCCTGACGATGTACTTGGCGATAATGTCCTTGGCGCGGGTGAGGACCAGCCCGCGGAAATAGGAAACCAGCCGCTCCCGGTCAAAAACCGTCAGCGTCCCCACGAGCTTTATCAGGAACTTCTTCGACTGCGTAATCCTGACACCGTACTACCCGTAGGCCCTTATCGGCAACATCACGTTGTACTTCGGGTCCAGGAGCTGGATCGGGTCGGCGGTGCCCCACATAATGTCGAGCGGAATGGTCCTGTTGACGAACCAAACCTCGGCGGTAAACGGCGTGCGCCCGCCGAAGGGAATCTGCACGAAACGCCTCAGCCACGGGATGTTTTTCGTCGAAAGCATGTGCCGACCGGGGCCTGTGCCTTTGCCTCGTTATCCTCGCTTTCCACCTTTCAAAGATTGACGGGCGAGGAACCCTTCCCGCCGCGTTTCTTCAGGGCCGGCCTCCGCACGTACCCGACTGCGAAGACCAGCGCCAGGCCCGCATTCATTTCGAAGAGCTCCTCGAACATAAAGAGCACCCTGCGGGGCCATAGATCCAGGTCGATAACGAGCGCCACGAGGATGAGCGCCGCCGAAAGAGCCAGCAGGATGTACGGCGGATAGTGCACCGCCGACGAAAAAAAGCGCCGAAGCCGGGTCCTGTATCCGACTATCACCGTCACCGCCGCGACGCAAGCCCCTGCCGCAACGACCACCGCAAGAGATCTGTCGGTGCGTGTAAGGTCCACGGCAAGGCTCAAGCCCAGCGTGAAAAGGTCGTGAACGGCGTCGATCTTCACGCCGTGGACGACGGGCATCGAAAAACCGAACAACCTCTCGCCGAAGCTGATTTCGTCCAGGAACCCGACAAGCCCCAGCACCGCCAGGAAGACAAGTACCCCGAAGCCGTCCTTGCCTTTAACCCTCGGCCAGGACACGACCCCGATTATGAAAACACCGAGAAAGATGAGCGCGGAGACATTCTCAACAAACCGGTTCTCGCTTGTGAGTTGATCCCTCAAGTCCGGGAAGAGGCGGTACGCCACGAGCCCCGCCAAGAGGTCAAAGACCAACACGATTAGGAATACCCTGACGTACTTCATACACTTCTCCCGACCTGCAGGCGTTACTGCCTTGTGAGCCGGTGGACTGTCACGTCATCATACCAGACGTCCATAGGGCGGCGGCCCTGGCCGCCGAAGGGCTTGATACCGAAATGGCCGATTTGCGGCACCGCTCCGTAGACGCCTGCATCGATGTAGGCGTGGATGAGTTTCCCGTCAACGCGCACCTGGAAGCTTTCGTCAATCTTCAGAATCGCGATGTGGTAGGTTTTGTCGGCGGCTGCACAGGGGTCTTCGGCAATCCGGCTGAGCATTCTCAGGCCGTTGCCCGCTCGCCGCAGGTGGGTGGTACCGGAGCGGCCGCGATGGAGGGAGACGTGATAGGTCGTGACGCCGTAGTTGTACGGTTCCATATCATCGGTGTTTCCCGGCGGCACGAGCTGGTGGAGATCTCTCGCCGCTGATACGGATAGGTCAAGCCCCTCGCGCGGGAGTCCCGGCAGGGCGAAAATGATGCCGCCCTCACCCTGCCCGGGCGTGAAGTGGAGGCTGACAAGACAGCCGTCGGGGAAGGGGTCACCGCCGGTCCAGAGCATCATTGGCGAGCCCTTTGTGTGGAGGCGGCCGCCGGTGACCTCGCGCACTCCCACGCCGAAGCACGTCCACTTGGAAAGGTCGCCGGAGAAATCGTCGCGAAAGAGGACGTCGCCGGCAAGAACACGCTGCACCGCCGGCCGAGCGGCTAAAAGCCCGGCGCACTTGAGGGCTTCTTTCAGGCAGTCGCGCACCTGCGCGATGCGGAAAAACTCAATGCGGTCATCTCTGCAGTCCTCGAACCAGATCCACTTGGACCTGCGAATTTCATCGGGCGTTCCGGCCATAAGCGTTTCGATCGCGTCGAGATTCGCCTGCAGCTGCACGCGCCATGACCGCAGGACGTCTTCCGGGTTCTCACCCTCCAGCAGGATGAGGGGGGCGCGGTCGAAGGTGGCAGCGGGGCGGTCAAGAGCCTCCCTGGCAATGCGTTGGCCAAGTTCGGGAATCCGCCGGGCGAGCTCCCGGCCCTCAAACTCCACCCATTGCCCGATGGGACCGGCCAGCGGGGCGACCTGCGCGACGAAGTCCCTGACGGCCTCCGGCTCGCCGTCTGTCTCTATTGACCGAAGAAGAGCGCGGATGCTCGCGGCAAGTTCGGACTTCAGCCCGGCCGTATCGGGGCTTCCCGGTTCCGACATATCCGTCTCCTTTCCCTTGCGGACGACGAGTGGTTTCTTCCGGGTGGCCGGCGCCCCGGTGCAGCCGCCTGGAAAAACACCGACAAGAATCACGAGTAGCAATGCTGTTGGGGCTTTCATTCGACGGTACGTCCCTTCTGCCCCGGTCGGCCCGTACATCTGGGAGTGCGAATGCACACAAGATATCCCTTCGCCTTCCGGGGTACCCTCGGACACGGGATGCGAAGCGGATCTTGGTCACACGTCCACATTGTACCGCTTCGGTGACCGGCCGTAAATATGGTCTATGGGGGTCTTCGACCCCTTTCTGCTACGGGGGCTGCAGACGTTATCTGCGGCAATCATCTGACTTTCCGAGGGCGCGGCAAGTTTACCCGCCGTGGAAGGCGCACCTACGTCGCTGAACACATTCCTTGGGACGATTACGATGTGTGGTGCCGCCGAGGGCGCGCTGCGCGCGAGGTACACCGTGTTCTCTGGCCTCAGAAGGCCATACGTCCCCAGCCGGGGACGCCGTCTGGAGGCAGGCCGAGGATTTCCCGGGCGGTCTTCACGTAGTAGCGGTAGTTTTCGATGGGCGTGCCGTTGGTGATTCGATGGTCGAGGCCGAAGACTATGCCGCCCTGGTCGGCAAGCGGCGGGAGCTTGTATTCGAGCTCGCGGCGGATGGCGTGCTTGTCCCGGCGCAGGACGTGCTTGTCGAGGCCGCCGATCATTGCGATCCGCTCGCCGTACTGTTGGCGTACCCCGATTATGTCCATTCCGGCGGCAGGCTCCATCGGGTAGATGCAGGTGAGGCCGCATTCGAGGAAGGCGGGTATGACGGAGTTTATGTTGCCGTCGGTGTCGAGCTGAAAGATTCGAGCGCAGCGGGATGAGGCCACGTCCCAGGCGCCGAGGTAGTAAGGCTTGAGGAACTCGCTGATTTGGACGGGGCCGATGAGGCTGCCGCTCTTTCCGGCAAGGTCCTCGTGGATGGAGAGCTGGTCGATTTGCACCTCGCGAGAGACGCGGTCGAGGACGCGCCCGGCGGTATCCGCGATGGTGTCGAGGATGTCGCGAATGAGATCCGGGTCCTGGTAATATGCGAGGCAGAGATTTTCCTCGCCGAGGAGCTGCCTGGGCGCGCCACTCGTCTTCAAGCCCCACCAGCGGCCCGAAGAGCTCCGCGAAGATGGGCCGTGACACCTTCCGAAAGGTCATATGGTCAAGGTATTGATCCCGCGAGATTTCCACTGTCGAACCTCTTTTCTCATTCTCGTGACATTGCCGCGGCCGTGCGGGGCATCCCGGTCCTCGCCTCCCTTACGGAAGGTCGGCCACGGTGTACGTCTCCTGCGAAAGCGACGTCGTGAAATAGATAAGCCCGAAAATCCACAGCACCACCGGGGCGAAAACGAGGGACAACCCCAGGTGGTAATCGGCGATGATGCTGCTTGCCGTTATGCACAGCGAAATGCCCAGGACGCTGAAAAGAATGCTGCCGTAGGCCAGCATCTCCTCGTGTCCCTTGAGTCGCGGCGCAACCTGCGCGTAAAAGCAGGGCCATGTGGCCGAGAACATAAAGCCGAAAACGAACAGCGAGTGGCTGAGCCCGAACTCGGCCTCTATCGCGCCTCGGTTCGGCCCGATAAGGCCCGTCCCCACGATCCCCGCTAAGAACACGCACGCCATTACAAACACCCTGAGCGTCCACGCATCCCGCCGCACGAAACCCCTTTCAAAGATGTTCCTGAGTTCCAGTCTGTCCGATCCCCCGCCGTCCGGAAAAGAGCACCACGTCCGCCGGCGGCGGACCTCCGCCCGCGCCCCTCCATCGCGCGCGCAGTTACTCTCCAACAATACCGCCAGACCGCGAAAACGGCAATACGAAAAAAGGGGCCGCATTGCTGCGAGCCCTTTTTGTCTGCGTTGTAACAGGGGCGGTTCAGCCGGTCGTCTGCGGTGGGGGGCCGGTTCTTGAGCGGCTCCGGGCTTTTTCTGCGTAACGAGCGAAACGATGACGACGGCTGCAAACGACAGCGGGATGGAGATTATTCCGGGGTTGGAGATCGGGATGAGTGCGGAGGTCGGGTCCATGCCGTAGCGCACGTACATCGCCGGGCTCATAAGGATGATGCCGAGCGCGGTCTTGTAGGGGGTGGCGTGATCTTCTTCCCCCTGTTTGGCAGGTTCGTGCATAGTACGGGCCTCCCGGATTCATCCATAGGGGCAACTGGATACTGTAAAGAGGGGCTTTGTGAGGGCTTCCACGCGCCCCCGGAACACGGACGCGAACCAAAAAATCTATAAGGACTCAACAGGAGAGGCAAGGAAAAAGCGGCGTGTTCCGGGCGTGCGGCGAGTCGGGGTCAAGGCGCAAACGCCGCCGCGGACGGGAAGCCCGGTGAAATATACGGCGCTGCGGGTCGACCGGATCGGATGATGAAAACGCGCCTGGCGTGCCGATAACATCGTTGAAGAGCGCCTTATCAAGAAAGCGCCACTTGAAGCCCCGGCCGGCCGACGTGCGGTAATCGACCGCCGGCGAATTGCATTGTCGGCGCCGGGGGCAATAGGTGCGGGCCCGGAAATCGAAGGTGTACTGTAATGACGAAACGGATTCAAATGGCGATCGGCGTGGTGCTGCTCTGCGTGATCGCTGGTGTCGGCTATCGCCTGGCCCTGTCGAAGCTGGAATTGGACATTTACCGCAACCGGCTGGTGGGTCTCAGCGGCGACTACGAGAATCTCCGGTCTATGTACAACCAGGCCGTCGCCAGGACTGCGGTGACGGAGTTGATCGTCAAAGACGGACGTCTTTCCCTGGCCATTCGAACCATCCAGGGCGTCGAGCGCGTGATCGATACGCCGTTTGACCCGGCGCGCGAGATATACTGCGATTATGTGCTGCTGGACGGCCGTATGTGGATCCGCCGCGTTTATGACGCTCATACGCCCCCTCGCGAGGGCCTGGTAATCGACAACGACCTCCAGCACGTCAATTGGAGCGACCCGGCGGCGCCTACGTGCCTGATGTAACAAGGCGCTTGAGCACATCGCCGGCGGTCACATCGGCCAGCGTATCGTCAATCTGCTTTTTTAGTTGCTGGTAGTCGTGCACCGGCGGCGGGCCGGACAGGACTACTTCGGCCTTGGCGTCCGTTTTGGCCAGGCCCAGTGAGCCGTCGCCGGTAACCGTCACGATCCACCGGCCTTCATCAAGCGACCGATACACTGCCTTGCCGCAACGCGCCGCCGGGTCGCTCCAATTGACGTGCTGGAGGTCGTTGTCGATTACCAGGCCCTCGCGAGGGGGCGTATGAGCGTCATAAACGCGGCGGATCCACATACGGCCGTCCAGCAGCA
>JAGHCE010000201.1 GCA_021160625.1 Planctomycetota bacterium
CTAAAAGGTATGCCCGGGCTGGTGGACGTGCGGCGAAGCTGGTACTTCGACAAGACGGAAAAACAGATCATTGTCGACCCGGAGCTGGCCCGTCTTTATGGTACGAGCCCGGCCCAGGCCGCCGAAGATCTAAAAGTGGCCGTAAAAGGCGTGGCCCCCACGATGATGCGCCTCAAGGGCTTCCTCGACATCCCCATCAAGGTCCAGTATGCCAACGAGGACCTTCACAGTCCCCGCCAGCTCGAGCAGGCCTACGTGGCGACACTCTACGGGCCGATGCCGTTGCGTGCTTTTGCAACCGTGGAAACCAAACACGATCAGCCTTTCGTAACCCGCGAACGCCTCCAGGACACGATCGACATCACCGGTATCAATACTGTCTACACCATCCAGCAAGTCGCCAAAATGGCCGAAAAACGGCTGAACAATATCAAGACGCCCGAAGGCTACGTGATCGATGTCTCCGGTACGAACGCCAATATGGAAGTCGGCAACAAGGAGATGAGCGGCGCCCTGATGATAGGACTGGTACTTCTCTATTTCCTGATAATGGGTATGTTCAATTCGTTTCGCCACCCCGTTACCATAATGCTCTCAATACCCCTTGCCGTGGCCGGCGCGCTGTGGGGGCTGCTGCTCTTCGACAAGCCTATGTGCAAGCCGGCCTTTATGGGCCTGATCCTCCTTGGCGGAACCATAGTAAACAACAGCATCCTCCTGTTGGATTACATCATCGAAGCGCGCAAGAGGGGCGTACCCCAGGATGAAGCGATCGTCAAGTCGGTTCGTGTGCGTATCCGTCCCATTATGATGACGACGCTCGCCACCATCATAGGGCTCGCTCCCCTTATCCTGGAGCTGGCCGTGGGGATGGAGAGAATGAGCCCCCTGGCCATAGTAGCGGCGGCCGGCCTGGCGATTGGAACCCTGGTAACAATGGTGATTACTCCCATAATTTACTCCGTCGTGGAGAGCCTCATCGGTTACGCCCGTAGAATATTCGCGTCGTAAAGCGGCCTGGGAATATCTACGGGGGCTCTTGGAGAGGAGGTGCTTTTTTTCGGGCACCGTCTCAGCGCTATAGATGACGCCCTGTTGAATCTCCACGGTTACAGTCCGAATATCGGGCCGGCTGATGCAGGACATCGTCGTATCATTCAGAGGCGAGGAAATCAAGCGCATCGAGCATCTTCGGCGGCTGCTCTCCTCGACCGCACCCGGCACCCCGGCGAGGTTTCACTCGTGGCGAAGCGCCACAATCGGGTCAAGCCCTGCGGCTCTCACTGCGGGATACAGGCCAAAGACAATCCCGACCGACATACTTATGCCGAGCGAGAGGACCAAGCTATAAAGCGTAACGACCGTAGGCATCCCGGAAAAGATAGTGATCATCCACGGGATAAACAACCCTACGGCGATGCCGATGAGTCCTCCAACCGTGCTTAGCACGACCGTTTCGATGAGGAACTGGCTGATTATCTGTCTGCGCTTGGCGCCGATTGCGCGGCGGATGCCTATCTCTCGCGTTCGTTCCGTTACCGAGGCCAGCATAATATTCATAATGCCGATGCCTCCGACGAGCAGGCTGATCGCCGCGATCGAACCAAGCACTATGTTGAACGTACGCTTCGTGGCCTCGGCCTGCCTCAAGAGCGCAAGCGGAATACTGATCTGATAGTCCTGCTTCTTGTGAAACCTCTTGAGCATAGCCTCAAGCGCCAGCGCTACCGGTTGCACTGTTTGGATATTATCCGCTTCGATGAGCAGCTGGTGGAGTTCAACGCGCTCCATCTCCCTCGAGCCCGACGTTCTCCTTATGTTCACGTCGCCGAACCTTTCGCGGCAGACGCTTATCGGTATGTACGCGTCGATTTCGCGGTCAGGTGTTTGGATCTTGCCGCCGCCCTGTTCGCTCCGGATAATTCCCACGACCTCGAAGCAATTGCCGCCTATGCGTATCGCCTGCCCGATCGTGTGCCGTGTCGCAAGAAGCCGCCTGGCACCGTACTCGGTCAGTACGCACACCGCTGAATGCTCATCGATATCGCGGCGGACTAAAGTCCTTCCCGCAACGAGCCCTCTCTTCACGAGCTCGAACCACCCCGCCGTCGTGCCGACTATCCTGAGTTCGAGAGTCCTTTCGCCGAGGATGCCGTTTTTCCGCACGAGCTTCACAGGTACGGCCCGCAAGACGTGCGGAATCGTCTCCTCCACCCGCAGTTGGTCATCGTAAAGCAGCCCGTAAACGCTCATAAAGCTCCGCACGGTGCTGGCGGCTTCATCCTCGCGCGACTTGACGGCGCTCAGGATAATGTTGTTGCTGCCCAGCTTCCTGATTCGATCGAGCGCTTCGCGGCTGGCGCCTTCGCCCACCGACAGCATCGCTATGACGCTGCCGACGCCGAAAACCAGGCCGAGTACGGTCAAAAACGACCGCAGCTTATGAAGCAGCAGCGTCTTGACGCCGAGGTGGATGTTTCGAAGGAGTTTACTTCGCATCGTCTTCACCCTCGATGCGATCGATAACACCGTCGAGAAGGTGCAATCGCCTCTTCGCATAAGAAGCGACATGCTCTTCGTGTGTTACGAGAATGACTGTCTTGCCCTGCGAATTCAATTCGCACAGCAGATCCATAATCTGTTCGCCGGTGGACGAGTCGAGGTTGCCGGTCGGCTCGTCGGCCAGGAGAACCCAGGGGTCGTTGGCCAGGGCCCGTGCTATCGCCACGCGCTGCTGCTGGCCGCCGGAGAGCTCCGCGGGCTTGTGGCGAAGCCTGTCGCCGAGGGTGACCATATCGGCAAGCTCACGCGCTCGCGCGGCGCTTTTCGATGCTTCCCAGCCGAGATAGTAAAGCGGCAGCTCGATGTTTTCCTGCACGGTAAGCTGCATAATCAGGTTGAAGCTCTGGAAGATGAACCCCAGTTCGCGAAGGCGCAGTTGGCTCAGTTCGTCGTCGTCAAGGAGGCTCACGTCGGCCCCGTTGAGGAGGTACCTCCCGGACGTCGGCCTGTCAAGGCAGCCGAGCAGGTTGAGCAGGGTGCTCTTGCCTGAGCCGCTGGGCCCCATAACGGCCCAGAAACCGCCCTTTTCGAAGGAGACGCTGACTCCCGCCAGCGCATGCACCTCTTCGGTGCCCATCAGGTAGGTCTTGCAAACGTCTTCGAGGTCGACAAGCGCCTGCGAGGTCGAGACCGCCGCTGCCGACGGATCCGGTTTTGCCAGGTCGCTCACTGAGGCTTCTCCCGGTCGTCCGTCCCGGCGGAGCCGCCTCTCGCGCCACGGTCTGCACTCGCCTCAGAAGAGCCGTCTCTCGCGGGGTGCTCGCCGCGACCGCCGCGGCCGCCCCGCATCTTGCGCAGTTTTTCCCTGTCTTCTTCCGAAAGGTTCTCACGCCACTTGCGCTGCTCTTCCGGCGTCATATTCCTCAATTTCTGCAAGTCGAGGCCGGACTCCTCTGGCAGAGCCTCGGCATCCTCAGGGCCTGCAGGCGCCGGAGCGCTCCCCTCTACTGCCTCCTCACGCGGGCCTCCCGGGCTCTTTTTCGATTCCGCCCGGCCCTCGCGTCGGACCTTCACCTGGTCCGTTATCTGCGACGGCGCCAGCGGAGGAGCCAGCAGCACCTTTTCTCCGGGTTCGAGACCGCTGGTGATTCTTATCACGCGGTTGTTGTCGAAACCCACCTCCACCCGCCGCGGTCGGTCACCGTCGGGGCCCTTAACGTAAACGGTGTACTCGCCGCCGACCTGCAGTACGCATTGCACGGGAACGTAAGTCGCGTTTTCGTATTCCTCAACGATTATCTCAACCCGGCAGCTCATCCCTGGGCGCAGGCCGGCGGCGTCGCCGTCGAGGTCAATCTGCGTGCTGTAGACCTTGAGGTCCGGATTCAGCCACGCGCTCTGCGCATCCGGAAGGAGGCCGATCTTTGTAACGTGTCCGGTGAACGCGCGCCCGGGAAACGCATCGACGGTGATCCTCGCCGGCATACCTTTGGTGATCTTGCGAAGGCTTGCTTCCTGCACCTTGACCTCGGCCATCATAGCCGAGGCCGTGGGCAGGTGCACCAGTTCCTGGCGTTCTCTCACCTCCTGGCCTTCCTCCAGCGGCTCCTGATTGCCCCTCCAGCCGCCGCGCCCCGTGGTCGCGTAGACCACCATTCCGGCAACAGGAGCCTTCACCTTGCATTTACCGATCTGCTCGACGAGCTTGTCGAGATTGTCTTTCTGACGGTTGTACTCGGACTGTTTCGCCTTGAAATCCGCCTGGACCTGCACGACATCCGCCGCAGCCTTGCGCCTGGCCCGCTCAAGCGCCATACCGGCTTGCTCGACGTCGCTTTCAAGCTGGGCCAGCGTGCGCGGGTGCGTGTACTCCTTGAACACCGAGAGGTCGCGCTCGGCCTGCTTGAGCATAATCTCGGCGCGCGTTGTTGCCAGCTCGTCGGCCTGAAGTTCGGTCTTTGTAATGTAACGTTCCCCGCTTAGCCGCTTCGACCAATTGAGCTTGTCGATGGCGCGTTTTTGCTCCTCCTTGGCCAGGGTGATGTCGGCCTCGGCCTGCTGAAGCTCCTGAGGGTATTCGCCTTCGACGTATTTCTTCAGATCGATCCTGGCGAACTTATCGTTCAGTTCGGCCTTCGCCACGTCGCTTGCCGCCTGGCTCTTCGTTACTTCAAGGTTCTCCCTCGAGCTTATGAAGGAGGCCTCCGCTTTGAGCACCGTTATCTCCTGCGCGCCTTGCCTGTCGACAAGGTTGCTCGAATCGAGCTCAACCAGGAGGTCGCCCGGTTCCACGTGCGTGCCTTCTGGTATAAGAGAGAGAATGGTGGACCGCCCTTCGACCTCGCTCTTGACGACGACCCGTTCGCTGCTCTGGACGGTGCCCGCTTCGCTGACGCTGATGACGAGGGGCCCGGACTTGACTTCCACCACCGGCACGTCGCTTTGGGACTCCCCTGCCCCGCCCAGTACGGACACAAGGCCGACGATGACGATCACCCCTACGAGCAGCAAACCCGCCACCGCCACCCTGTTCCATCCGGGGGTCGTCAGCACCTTCAGAAGCCCGGCATTACCCTTCTTCATCGCCTTTGTACTCACGCCACAAACCTCCCTGGTCAACTTTGAGCAAACCCATATCACGCTGCAATTCGAGCTGCGCCACGCGGTAGTCGACGAGCGCCGCGGTCAACTGGTTCTGCGCGGAGACAAATGCTTCCTGAGCCTCCAGGACGTCACGGATTTCGGCCCTGCCGGCCTGCAGGAAAAGCTCGGTACTCAGGACCCTCCGCTCGGCGAGTCTTACGGCCGTCGCCTGTATCCTGATTGTCTCCCGCGAGCTCAGGAGATTGCGAAGGGCGCTTCTTACATCGAGCTTTATCTGGTCCTCCAATTCCTGCACCGCCCGCACCGAGCGTTCAAGCGCTATGAAGCTCTTTCGATACGCGTTTCGCTCGGCGTCCCTGTCCCAGGGCAAGTCGGCGAGGAAGCCTGCGCTGTAGGAACCCCTTTCAAATCGCAGTTGGGCGTTTGGCTCGTCCGCCGAGGAGATGCTGCGTCTTTCGCCGGCGCTGAGGCCCCCCACGACGTCGAAACCGGCCTTCAATGCCTCCGCAGCCACGACCACCTTTCTCTGCGCATCGTACACCTCGTCCCGCGCGGTGCGGAGGTCAAGACGATTTTCAAGCGCCAGCTGTGTCGCTTCACGCGTATCCATCTCCAGAGGCCCGCCGCCTTCTCGCGTCGGCTCTTTTAGGACGACCGGGGCATCGGCCGGTAGTGACTCAGCCGCAGACTCTTCTCCGCCAGGCGGCACAGCGTCGGCGGCGTCGGGCGCCGTTTCAACAGCCTCCTGGAGGGTTTTGCCGATCTTTTCAAGTGCATCCCTGTCGAGCTCGACGTCGGCGTCGGCGGGAAGCCCGATTTCGATCTTGAAGTTGTCCAGCCGGTTCCGGCACCTTTCCCGTGCGCTGATCCACCGGCCCCTTGCGCGAAGTTCGTCCTGGACGGTCTGGTTCACCTGGATTTCAGGCAGTCTGCCGGCGTCGGCCATACGCCGGGCGCGCCTCGCGGACGTTATGAGCCTCTTGTAGTTGTCTTCGGCGTTTTGCAGCTCGTCGTACTGCTGGAGGACCGCCAGGTAGTCGCTGGCAATATTCACCGCGAATACACGCTTAAAACGCTCGAACGAATACACGGCGTAGACGACGTCGCGCTGGGCTTGTTCGAGGGGCCATGCGGCGACGTGCCGGCCGGCGCCGCGCATAAGAGGTATCGATATGCTTGCGTCCGCCAGGATGCCGAATGAAGATTCCCGGTCCCCGGTCAACATCTTCGCGAGGTCCAGTGTAAGCGCCGCCCCTATCGACACGCCGTTTTCGAGGAGCCTCGACCAGCTGATCCCGCCGGTCGAATCCACGCCGGTTTCCGTGTCGCCGGCGGCATGGTTGCTTTCAACGGTACTGTCGAGAGAGCCGTTGAGGATGCCTTTGAAGTTCTCCTTTTCGAGATCAAGGTCGAGCGCTTCCTCGAAGAGCTGCTCCTTTTGCGCCTGGTATTCCCTGCTGTTTCGCGCCGCTATCTGGAGGGCATCGAGAAGCCCGATTTTGACCGGCTCCGGGTTCTCGCCGGGTTTGCCGATGTCAACCGGCGGCGTCGCGGCGGGATAGTTCTTTTCGGGCCAGTGTTTGATTTCGGCGAGCTGATCGGTACCCAGCGACTCGGGCCCGGCGACGAGCAGGCCCTGCTCGACGATCAGCCGCCTGCGGAACGTGTCGGAAGGTTTCTCTATCGTGAACGGCTCCGCGTGCCCCAGAGCCTCGATCTGTTTCTCTTCGATTATTCGCGCCGCCCTCCTGTCGGCGTCTTCGCGATGCGCGGTGGGTGACTTGCAGCCCGCCGCTGCGACCAGAAGCGCCAATGCCGCCGCCGCAAACCGCGCCGGCCTCCAGGGGTGCGGCGCTCGGATTCTTGAATTCGAGATCGCCTTTATGCGGCCGCTGCGCCTTTCAAAACCGCAAAGATATGGATTTCCACAAGTCATTTTCCGTGTCTTTCCTCCACTCACCGGTCGTCGGGGGCCGTCGGGTCGGTCACGGCGGAGCCTTCGTCCTTGCCCCTGCCCGCGGGCTCCTTGCCGGGGAACCTGTGATGGAGCCCCTTGCGGCCTTCTTCCATCAGCTGCTCATACCGCGCTTTCTGCTCTTCGTCGAGGACCGCCTTCGTGCGTTCGACGGCTTGTACAAAAAGTTTTTCCCTTTCGCTCTTCACGGCATCGAGATCTTGCTTCTCGGTCGCCATTATGCGCTTGTAGACCTCCACCTGGTCCTCCTTGAGGAGGGCCTCCACCGCCGCCTGGCGCTTGCTTCGCACCTCTTCGGACTGATCCCGTAGTCTTTTCTTGCCCTCTCCCATCACTTCCGACCAGATCCGGCGGATTTGCTCGCGCTGCCCGCTGCCGAGGTTAAGCTCCCGCGAAAGGAGCGAGCCCCGGCCGCGCTCCCGGCCACCAGGCGCGAGAAATATACCCCCGGCAACGCCCGCCGCGAAAACCACGAGAAAACAGACAAACATCACTGCCCTGGCCTTGTTCATTTTCCGTTCTCCAGGGAAAGGTCCGCCACCATCCAACGAGCGAGGACGTACTCGCCGTTGGCCTCAAGCCCCGCATCCGGCCCGGCCGACAGGACGACGCTTTCCAGGACTTCGTTGCGCGCAATTCTCGCAATTCCCGACGGCTGCGCCGAGGGCTCCCTGTAAAAGAGGACCAGGCACGCCACCGCGATACCGGCAGCAACCGCCGCAAATGTCTCCGCCGTCCTCACAAGCGAACGCTCCCGCGCCCGGGCGCAACGCGCCCGCAGCCGCTCCAGCGCATCTTCAGGCATACGGGGCAGTTGCGCCGACTGGAGGAGGGAGCTCAGCCGACGAAGTTCGGCCAGTTCTCTTGAACAGAGGCGGCACCCCTCGATGTGCCGCTCCATCCGCCGGTGCTCATCGGGGGACAGTTCCCCATCGTGGTAGGCGGCGACCTTTCCTGTTTCCGGACAAGTGCTCATTTTCCAAACCCCGCCGGAGCGAGCCCAGCGTCAATCCAGATAGTCCCTGAGCAATTCCCTGAGCCTCTCCCTTGCCCTGTGGAGGCGAGACTCCACCGTGCCCCTGGGTACACCCAACGCACGTGCGATCTCGTCGTAGCTTCTCCCTTCGAACTCTCTCAGGACCACGACTTCCCTGTGCTGTGGAGAAAGCCGTTCCAGTACGTCGACGACATCCAGCCTCAGCCCTTCCCTGCTTCCGTTCGAAACCGGTTCCAGGGCGGCGTCATCGTCGGGACCTCCCGAGACCTCGCTTATGGGAACCGTCCTGCGCCTGCCGCGCGACCTTCGGGCGCGCGCCGCCTGTCTTACGAGGATCGCCGTCAGCCACGTCCCCACCGAGGCCTCCTCTCTGAAGGTCCGCAGCTGCCGGAAGGCCGCGAGGAAGGTCTCCTGCACGATTTCCTCGGCGTCATCCTGCCTGCCTGTAAGAGAACAGGCGAGCCCGTACAGGCGATCCGCATAACGTCCGGCCAACTCGCCGAAGGCGGTTTCATCGCCGTTTCCGGCTCGTCGCAACAAAGAAAGGTCACGGATCCGCGCCAATCCATCCTCGCCACGCTTTCGTGTCTGCTCATCTGCCAAGTTATTAGTTCCCTGCCGAGGCGCTTTTCTTCCCGCGAACTCGGGATTTTCACAAAAACACTTCGATTCGAGGCTTGTCCTCAAGAAATCGGCCGGAGTCCATAGTTCCCACGGTGGCGCATCGGCGACACCGTACGACACGCGTTCAAATGCATTATCCCGGTGTATCCCTGCGGTCACAAGTACTTGAGTGTCAACGTGTCAACACAAAGTAGGGGGTCTTCGACCCCTTTTTGCTATGGGGGGCCACGGACAATGTCCGTGGCAATCCTCTGACCTTCCGCGGGCGAGGCGTGCCCTCCACGGCGGGAGTGGGAAACGCTTGACCTGCGGGGCCGGAGATTCTACGATTGTCCGAGTGATTTTGGCGTCGGTTCGTTCTCTGCGGCGGAGGTCCTTCTGCGCCGCTTTTGGAGTTCCCAACACTAATGACGCGCGAACCGCGTTGCGAGCGTGACGGCCCGCCGCGCAAGGCAAAGCAAGGAGGCATATCATAGGATATGGTGGAGGGGGAAGCCGGCCGAGCGGCAGCGAGCCCCAAGTCGGCTCGCCGAGACTGCCCTGGATAGACGTCCTGCGCGTGCTTGCCGCCTTTGGAGTGGTCTGGCTTCACGTTTCCTTGGAAATTGTGTCGCAGACGGGCGGCCCCGCGTCACCCGGGTGGTGGCCGGCTCTTCTTGCCGATTCATTCGCCCGCTGGAGCCTGCCTGTTTTCGTTATGGTCAGCGGAGCGCTTCTGCTCGACCCGCGCAAGACGGAAAGCCTCTCCGGGTTTTTCAAAAAGCGAATGCACCGGATATTGATACCGCTGGTGTTCTGGTCTGCGGTGTATCTGTCCCTCAGAGCGGTGTTCGGCAGCATAAGCACCGGAGAAGTATTGAGATGCGTCCTCATCACGGGGCACCCCTGGGCGCATCTGTGGTATCTCTATATGATCCCGGCGCTGTACCTTTTCACGCCGTTCCTGCGGACGTATGTCCGCTCGTCTTCGCACAGGGAAAGGAACTACCTGACCGGGTTCATCTTTGTCCTCGCGAGTCTCCATTCCTTCCTTGCTATGTATTTCATCGACTACACACCGACGGTCCTGACGATGTTCCTGCCGTTTTTGGGATACTATATTTGCGGGTACCAGCTCCGCTCAGTCAAAGTATCCGGGATCAATTTGAAAGCCGTGATTGTCCTCATCGTCGGCTGCGGCACGGCGAGCGCCCTCGCGACGACGCTACTGGTGCGGCACTTCGGCCTCGTCCGTCAGGGGTTTTTCCCCAGGACCTTTTTCAGCCCCACGGTCATCGTTATGTCGTGCGCGGTGTTCCTGCTTGTTATGCGGTTATGCCACGGCGGTCACGGCACAGCACGGTTCGTCACCGCCGCCGGACGGATCGCACCCGCCACGCTCGGCATCTACGTCTTGCATCCCCTTGTCCTGGCCTTTCCCGAAAAAGTGCTCGGTTTCGACGGCGTCGGTCTCCATCCTGTCGCCGCCATCCCGCTTTTTGCGATCTCCGCCTTTCTTGTCAGTTATCTCGTCATCGCTCTTGTGATGAGAATCCCCTACCTGAGAAGAACGGTAATCTGAGCGGTCCCAAGTTAGGGGCACCGCTTGCCGCGCCCGCACAAGGTCAAAGGACTGCCACGGACAACGTCCGTGGCCCCCATAGCAAAGAGGGGGCGAAGCCCCCCCCCTCTTCAGCGCGTCAGGTCCGTCAGGAGCTTCTCGGCGTGGTTCCTGTCCTCGGCCGAGAGCATCGACAGGGGGCATTCCTTGATCCAGCGAAGGGCCTGGTCCTTTTTGTTCTGCTCGCTGAGCATCCTGGCAAGGTGGAAGCGCGCCGCGGCACCGGCAGGGGCGTTCGGGGCGCGCTTGACGGCCTCTTCGAATTCCTTGCGGGCATCCTCGCTTTTTCCCATCCGGTAGTAGATAATCCCGCGCGTGTCGATGAGCTCGACGAAATCCGGGTAGCGGTCCCGTCCACGGTCGGCCAGGATGAGTGCCTCCTGCAGGTCGCTGGAGCTCTCCGCCAGCAGCCACGCCAAGTTGTTGATCGCTATCCTGCTGTCCGGGGCCTTTGCGAGCACCCGGCGGTACAGGTCCCGCGCCTCGGAGAGCTTGCCGCGCGACTGGCAGGCCACTGCAAGCGCCAGCATCGGCCGGGGATCGTCGGGATGTGCGGCCAGGGTTCCTTCGAGGACTTGTTGCGCGAGTTCCCTTGCCCGATACGCCTTCTCCTTGTCCGCGGCGCTTGTGCCTGCGGCCAGCGTCTGTCCCAGGCGCATAAGAACGTCGCCGACCATAACCGATGTCGTCACATCCGCCGGATGTTTCTGACGCCACTTGGCGACCTCGGCTGCAGCCGCCTCCCACTTGGCGTCCTCGGCCAGGAGCCCTACTATCACGAGATGCACCCTCGCCTCACCGGGTGCGGCCGCCTCGGCATTGCGCGCGATCTCCATCGCCCTTTTCATATCGCCCGTCGCGCCAACAGCCTGCGCAAGAGCCACGTCCACCGCAGTCAACCCGGGGCCCCCTTTTAGGCCCGACTTGAGGTTTTCCAGGACGGCGACCGCCTTGGCCGTCTCACCCGATGTGCCTCTGTACGCGGCGGCCAGTGCCAGGCCTACTCCAAGGTCACTGCGGTTTTCCTCCCATAGACCCTTGAGAGTTGCCAGGGCAAGCGCCGGCCACCTCGTGCTTTCCGCCTCGGCCTTGAGCAGCAGCAGGGCACGCCTTTGGGCGTCGCTGGGGCGTGCCGCCAGCGCCTTTGCGATTGACTCCAGCGCCGAATCGGGCAGCGCCTCCTTGAGTGAAGTCCTCGCAAGCAGGGCCCACGCGTCCACATTGGCGGGGCTGCGCTGGGTGACCCGGCCGAGTATCTCCCGGGCCTCTTCAAGTGAAGCCGAGGTGTTGACTGCAATGAGCCTGCGGGCCTTCAGCATCAGCAGGCTGACCGGGCTTTCCGGTTGGGCGGCGATGGCGTTGTCCAGGACTTCGTCGCCTTTTTTCTGGACCTGGGGGTCGGGATTTCTCCAGTAGAGCTGCGCGGCGCGGATAACCGTCGGGGGATAGTCCGCGTCCAGCGCCAGGGCGCGCTCGACCGCCTTCGTCGCCTCGGCGAGGTTGTTGTGCGCCGTGTAGAAATCGGCCAGGAAAAGCCAGCTCTTCGGCTCGTCGGGCGCCAGGCGTGCACCTTCGTTATAGTCCTTCAACGCCAGGTCGCTTTTGCCTACGACGGCGCGGATTCGTCCCCTGAAGAAATAGGTTGCAGCGCTCTTCGAAGATGCCACCAGCTTGTCGCAAACGGCCAACGCCGCATCGGGTTTCCCCTCCCGCAACAGCAGCTCGACACTTGCGGCCGCCACGGAGCCGTCGGAGGCGTCCATGCCATCGAGAATCTTGTGGGCCCCGTCGAAGTC
>JAGHCE010000098.1 GCA_021160625.1 Planctomycetota bacterium
CTATCTCACAATGAAAACCTAACTCGGAAACGGTGAACACCTTGACCTGCTACCGCACAGAACAGAATTTACAGAAAAAAAGGTGCATTGCCACGTCCCCTGCGGTATTCGACAATCTGTAAGGGGCATCATGCCCCCGCGCGCGGAAAATGATGGGGGCGATTGCAGAGTGTGCCCCTATCCGGCCGACAATAGTAGAAGGAACGCGGCAGGGGCTCTCTGTCGCGGTTGGCGGCGTGGTTGTGCCTGGAAGTGGTACGGCGCCTGGAATCCTTGGCGAGTCGGCGGCGGTGTGTGAAAATGAGGCAAACTCTTGTAAACATTGAGCTTACGTCGTACTGCAATCGCAAGTGCATAACCTGCCCGCAGGGAAACCCGGATTCGGGTATCCACCGGCAGGATATGTCTATGGAGACGCTTGACGTCTTTTTACGGCGCGTGGAGGAGGCGCGGGGCGAGGGGCTCTTTATCAAGGAGATAATAAACTCGGGCTACGGCGAGACGTTTATGCACAAAAAGCTCGACGAGGCCTTTTCGCGGTATGCCGATTTCAAGCGGCGGTTTGCGAAAAAGTGGGGCCATCGCCCGGACATATCGATCGTCACCAACGGTAGCCTCATCACTCCGGAAAATCTCGACAGCGTGCTAAGGGCCGTGGACATCCTCAAGTTTTCCTTTCCGACGTCAAACCCCGAACATTACGGGATGATAATGCAGCGCAACGCCGCAGAGGGCCGGCACTTGCTCGACAGGGCGGTCGAAAGCCTCACCGTGTGTATGGAGCGCTACAGGGATGGCCGGCTTTCCGAGCTGCGCGTTCACCTGTCGCCGCCTTGCCAGCAGTCCTTCGAGGACTTCGACGAGACAATGCAGTTCCTGACAAGGCTGGCTTCCCGGCTTCACCTCGACAATATCCGCATCGTCATCTTCCCCTCGACGTCGAACCGTGCCGGCGAGGTCAGTGAGGAAGGCTTCATAAACAATTTCTACCGCGCCCACCAGAGGCGCTACGCCGGCAAGGTCCTAAACGGCGTCAAGGTCGTAATGCTCTCGGAGTTCAACGTCTTTTACCCCACGTATTTCCACGTCGTGAGGGTCCTTGCAGACCGCTTCCCCTGCATCTGGAAGGGCGGCAGCATATCGATAAACTCCGTCGGCGGATACCGCTACTGCATCAACGACTCGGAAAGCCTTTATACGCTCGGGTCGCTCGACGAGACGAGCCTGGTCGAAGTGTTCAGGAAACTGCGGCTCACGGACCCTTCACCCGGCTGCAGCGGCTGCAACCAGAACCCGGCAAATATGGGCGACGACCCGGTCCAAAGGCTCTACCGCTTCGCCGCAGGAATCCGAATGAAGTTCTCCTGACAGGAGGAGGGCTTCGCCCCCTCTTTGCTATGGGGGCCGCAGACGTTGTCTGCGGCAGTCAACTGACCATCTGAGAGGCTATGTGCCACTGGTGGTTTTGTAGGGGCAGGGCTTGCCCTGCCCGGCGCTGAGGGCGCAGCAAGCGGCGCCCCTACGGGGGCCACAGACGTTGCCCGAGGCAATCACCTGACCTTCCGCGGGCGAGGGCGCCTCGCCCCTATGGCATTATTCCGCGTGCGCTAAAGCGCACCCCACACAACGATGTGGTACTGGTGGCTCGTCCACCAGTGTTTGCACCTTTCTTTACCGCTTTCTTCCTCTCTTCCATCTCTTGGCCCTATGCAAATCTGCGCAATCTGCGCAATCTGCGGAAAAACATCTTCTAATGTAAGGCGGTATCATCGTGTGCTTTCCTCGCCTTTACGTCCGCGGCCAGGGTATGAGGGTGTTCACGTGGTTTATGTATTCCACGTATGGCTGCCCGAACTTTTCTTCGAGCCACTCTTCCTCGCGGTGTATGAGAAGCCGGAAGGCCACGTACATAATGACGGGGACGGCCAGCAGAAGCGGCTTGCGCAGAAACAGCAGCGCCCCCGGCACGATAAAGAGAATCCAGGCCGCGTAGGTCGGGTGCCTGCACAAGCGGTAGACCCCGGTTGTGCAAAGCCGTCCGGTGTTGTAATGCCGGCCGATTGCCCCGGCCGACACAGCCCAGAAGGGGATTCCCGCCGCCAGGAGGATGATTGCCGGAACGTAGAAAAACCACGGTGAAATACTCGTGACCAGAAGCTGCGGCGAGAAACACCACGACACGACGACGACAGGCGCACTGAAGATGGAGCTCCATCCGAACCACGCCGCCCCGATTCCCCACCTTGTCATTTTTGCGGCCATTGCGGCATAGTTCTCTTACTTGGAGTGACCCCGCGGCCCGGCGGGTGTGCTCACGGCTTCGGGGAAAATCCCTACTCGGTGGCCCTTTCGCTGTAGCTCAGGGGCACGACGAGGACGGCGCAGTCGGCCTTTCTCGCCACCTTTTCGGTCACGTTGCCGAAGAGGGCCTTCCTTAAGCCTCCTCGTCCGGCCCGGCCGATTATGATGAGGTCGACGGTTTTCTCGCGGGCGAATTCCAATATCTTGATGTAGTCCTTGCCGACTTTCATTTCGACCTGGAGATCAACCCCGGCCGGGACGCGCGGCAGGTACGTTTCCTCGAGCTTGGCATCGATGTCGCGGCGTGCCTTCGCATCGATGCCGTCAACCTCGTAGAGATAGGTCTTCCAGAACTGTGCCTCGGGTTCCGGGATAACGTGCAGCAGGTAAAGCGTCGACCCCGGCCGCCGCTGGGCGGCGTCTATCGCGAAGTCGAATGCGAAATCGGCGTTCTCGGAGAAATCGGTGCAGAAGAGGATTCGCCGATAGGGGCTCTCGCGGAGGTGAGGCCGGTCTGCTTCGTCGGTTTCTTCCATTTCTCGAACCCTCCTGCAAAGTCGGGTCATTTCACCAGGGCCGGCAGCCACAGCGACAGCTGCGGGAATGCCACGAGTATGGCGGCCGCCACGACGAGCGCGCCCAGGAAGGGCAGGGCCCCCTTAAAGACCGTTTGCAGCGGGATGTCGCGCTCGATCCCGCTGACGACGTACGCGTTTACCCCCACGGGCGGCGAGATTACCCCCATCTGCGTCACCACGACGATAATCACGCCGAACCATATGGGGTGGTATCCAAGCCCCGTGACCACCGGATAGAAGATCGGAATCGTAAGAAGTATGAGCGCCAGTGCGTCGACGAAGCAGCCGCTGACGAGGTAAAAGAGGATGATGAAGGCCATAATGACGAATCCTGGAAGCGGCAGCCCCGCAAGCCAGGAGGCCAGCTCGAACGGGATGCGCGTTACCGCCAGGAAATGCCCGAAAACGACCGCCCCCGTCACGACGAACATCACCATACAGGATGTGCGCACCGTTTCCACAAGGGCCCTGGTGAGGCCCTTCCAGGTCAGCCGCCTCTTGAACGCCGCTATGACGAGGCTTCCGCCCGCGCCGATTGCGGCCGCCTCGGTCGGCGTGAAAAACCCGTAAAACATCCCTCCCATCACGAGCGCAAAGAGGACAAGCGTCTCTGACACCCCCTGGAGGGATACGATTTTTTCCTTCCAGGTGGTTCGCGGCCCTGCCGGGGCCAGGTGCGGACGCAGCCTCGCGTTTATGTAAATCGTCACGCAGAAGAGAAACGCGATGAGGAGGCCCGGGATAATCCCGGCGATAAAGAGCTTGCCCACCGACTGCTCGGTCAGGATCGCGTAAACGATAAAGACAACGCTCGGCGGGATGAGCATCCCCAAGCTGCCGCCGGCCGCGACCGAGCCGCTTCCCAGCTCCATATCGTACTTGTACCGCCTCATCTCCGGCAGGGCCACCGCCGCCATCGTCGCCGCAGTGGCCGGGCCTGAGCCGCAGATGGCGCCGAATCCCGTGCAGGCTCCCACCGTGGCCATAGCGAGCCCACCGGGCAGCGCTCCGAGCCACTTGTAGGCCGTGTCGAAGAGGCGGCGGCTAATCCCCGCATGAAAGGCAATCTGCCCCATAAACACAAACAGCGGTATCACCGTGAGGCTGTAGGACGAGAAGGTCGCATAGAGGTCGCTCGTGACCATACTAAGCGCTGCATGCGGCGTGACCACCAGCGCAAATCCGGCTACCCCCACCGCGGCCATCACGAACGCCACCGGCATACTGCTCATCAGCAGCACCACCAGCACCACGCAACCGAGGATACCTACCTGGACCGGCGTCATGGCTTTATCATCTCCTTGCCGGGGTGCAGGAGATTGTGGAAGATGACCAGGGCCACCACCGCCGAGGAAAGGGCGATAACGTACAGCACCCAGAAGACGGGAATCTGGAGGGTCGCGGTTACCTCCCCGCTTCGCCGGAGGGACTCCCCGTATATGATGCTTCGCTGGCAGAGAAACACAAAGAGCGCCATCGACGCCAAGCGCGCAAGCGTGTCGACCACCACCCGCCCGCGGCGTGAGAGCTTCAGAAAGAAGTACTCAATCGCCACGTGACCCTTGACCGCCGTCGTGTAGGGCAGGGCGCAGGCGATCGTCACCGCGCCGGCGATCTTGACGATGTCAAAGGCCCCCACCAGCGGCGACCTGAAGATGCGTCCGATGACATCGACGCAGGTTACGAGCATCATAGCGACGATGCCCGCCCCCGCGAGGGCCGCAAGCGAGTATACAAGTGCCCTGACGACAGTCGAATAGACCGCCGAAAGGTATCTGAAACCTCTGACGATGCCGGACAAGGGCTCCTCCGTTACCGGGCGCTGCCCGCTCTACTTCGCGAGAAGGTCCTGGATGTCCTTGAGGAACGCCTTTCCGGGCAGCTCCTTTTGGGTGGTCTTCTGAACGTATTCGTCCAGGATGGGCTTGACGGCACTTATCCACTTGGCGTTTTCCTCGTCCGAGAGCGAGATCATTTCCCGGCCGAGCCCCTTTACGAACGCGCGGCCTTCGGCGTCCGCATCATCCCACGCTTTGCCCTGCTTAGCCACCCATTCGCGGCTGACGGTGGTGAAGGTCTCCTGAACGTCCTTGGGCAGGCCGTTCCAGGCATCCTTGTTCATCACAACGAACATCGCCGTCGTGTAGCCGATGGCCGACGTGTCGGTCACGCAGTCGATGACCTCGCCCTGCTTCCAGCCCTTGAGCGTCTCTATGGGGCAGAAGGTGGCCTCAACAACGCCCTTTTGCAGGGCCTCGTAGGTCTCCGGCTGGCTCATTGCGACGGGAACGCCGCCGAGTGCCGCAACTATCTTCGATGAAAGACCCGTCGCGCGGACCTTGAGGCCTTTGAGGTCTTCAAGTGAGCGTACGGGTTTCTTCGAGGCCAGTATCCCTGGCCCGTGAGCGTGGATGTAGAGTAGATGCGTGTTCGCCAGCTCCGCTGGCTTGTACTTAAGAGCCATTTTCGTGGCGATTTCCGTCGCCGTCGTGCCGTTTGGATACCCCAGCGGCAGGTCCAGCCCCTCAAGAAGCGGGAAGCGCCCGCGCGTATACGCAAAGCAGCTCATACCTATGTCCGATATCCCGTCCACAACGCCCTGGTAGCACTGCGGCGCCTTTGTAAGCGACCCGGCCGGATAGATCGTGATCTTGACCTGTCCGTCCGTGGCCCTTTCGATTTCCTTCGCCCATGCTTCAGCCGTCTTGCACTGAATGTGCGTAGGCGGGAAAAATATGCTGTACGACAGCTCGATCGTCTTGGGCTTGGCCTTTTCCTGGGCGCTGCCGGGTGCTGCAAACCCCGCAACCACCGCCAATGCCAACACCGCCACTGCGACAAATCTCATCCTGCGCATTACTGCTCCCTTCCTCCTGAACCCGGACTTGAACTGCCTCTTTATCCCGCGCCGCTTTGCGGCGACACTCGGTAAATAAGCGCTTCTGGATCGGCGGCGTGCAGTATTTCCGAAAAACGCTTCGCCGCGCCCGCCGCGCCGGCCGGCTCCTCGCGTCGCTACATTGTCATACGCATTCCGGAAATGTCAACTCCGCAGGGAGGGCTTCACCCCCTTTTTTCTATGGGGCCGCAGACGTTGTCTGCGGCGATCTCCTGACCTTTCGCGGGCGAGGTGTGCCTCGCCCCTATGAACGGCAATGTGGCACTGGTGGTTGTGTAGGGGCGCGATTTATCACGCCTTCGTTTTCCGCGAGTGGAGACTCAGTCTTGCGTCTTAACCGTCTCGTCAAAGAGATATGGGTTAAAATAGTAGTCCGGCCAACCCATTTTCTTGCGGTTTTCCATCTCTTCCCTGCGCGCACGGAAAAGCCTGGCCGGATCGGCTGCCTGGGAAAACCATGGGAAAGTATACTTTTGCTTATCGCATGCAAAATAGTTTCCGATCGCTACGGCCTCTCTGCGATTGAAGTAGCAATCGCGGTTCTTCGCCATGCGGAAAGCCACATTGGCCTCGTTGGCTTGCGAACATTGTTCGTCAAAAGGCCCCGTCGGCCGCACGTCGGCAAGCTGCGACTTTGCCTGGCGCTCGAAAAGACCGGGATCCTTCAGCAAATCCCACGTCGACGCCGGCTTGCCGTTGTCCTTGAAACAGTAGCACCCCTGCATAGGGTCAACCCACCACCACTGGCCTTCGACCTCAGCCTCCGCCATCATGTGCCCCGAAATGTGCGAGCACATAATCCTGGCCCTGATGCCGGCAACCTGGCAGAGGCAGACGAAAACACGTGAAATCTCGTTGCACATTATCGCCCCGCGCTTGAGGAGTTCCTCCTCGGAACCCCCCGTCCACGTGCCGCCCTTGAGGCCGCAGTCCCGGTTGTCCCGGCACCGCCGCATGATCGCCAGAACCTTCTGGACGTCGGTCATACCGGCTTTGATGACGCTCTCGACCGTCGCCTCCAGAAGCGCTCGCGAACCGGGCACGTAGCCTGTTTCCTTCGGCGTGAAGTCACCATCGTAAATGTATTCCCGGGTTATGTCGTTCAGATTGAGCTGGCCCGAAATGATTCCAATGTCAACACCTCCGTCCTCACCATAGGCACCAAGCACGCGCTCAAGCCACAGATGAACACCGCGTTTCGTAAGCGCATCGTCGATAAGCGCCGCCTGGTTGAAGCCCATCTTCTTTTCAAACATTCCCGTCTCCCTATTGTCATTGGCCGCAGCCCAACTGGGTCCTGTTCGCCAAGACTATGCGTACGCTGTGCGCTTGTCAAGACTGTCGCCGCTCTTTGGAATAATGTCGAATTTCGCTGCGTAATTCGGCGCTCGGATTCCGATTAATAGAGAGAGATTGCCAATGTCCCAATGTAACCACGGAACCCTTTCGATGAAAAAGCTCGCGAAGCTACGAACCACGCGCTCGGTTCGAGTCGCCGGCCTTATGTCCGGCACGTCAGCGGACGGCGTCGACGCGGCTATAGTCGAGATCACCGGGCGCCGCGTCAAGATCCTCGCCTTCAAAACCTATCCCTATTGCGCCTCTCTCCAAAAGGCGATAATGAAGGCGTCTTACCCGGAAACCGCGCGTCTGGACGATATCTGCCATCTCAATTTCGCCATCGGGGAAACCTTCGCCCGGGCGCTTGTTAATCTCGCCGCCCGAGGCGCCATTCCGCTTTCCTCCATAGACCTCGTCGGCTCGCACGGCCAGACGATCTGCCACATCCCCAACGGCCGCCGCTTCGGCCGCCACAGGATACGTTCCACCCTGCAGATTGGTGAGCCCTGCGTCATCGCCGAGAGAACCGGCATCACAACCGTCGCCGACTTTCGCCCGAGAGACATCGCCGCAGGAGGAGAGGGCGCCCCTCTCGTTCCCTACGCCGACTACGTCCTCTTTTCGCACAAGCACCTGACACGCGCTGTGCAGAATATCGGCGGCATCGCAAACGTTACGTTCCTGCCGGGAGGCTGTGACCCCTGTGACATCATCGCCTTCGACACCGGTCCCGGAAATATGATAATCGATGATTTTGTCCGCCGCGCCACAAACGGACGAAAACGATTCGACAGGGGCGGCAAGCTCGCAGCCTCCGGCAACGTCGACGCCGGCCTGCTTTCGGAA
>JAGHCE010000203.1 GCA_021160625.1 Planctomycetota bacterium
GTATAGGGGCACCGGTTGCCCTCGCAGACGAGGCTGCCGGAACCGGCCACGCATATAAAAATGTAGAACCTCTCATCGCTCGCCGGTTCGACAAAGCGCTCTCGGGCCTGTATCTTCTCTATCACGAAATATTCGCACCTGTCGAGGATGTCGCGCCGGCACGGGCTCTGGGAGACCCTCTGCGCGGGCACGGTGCCCACCGGCCCCCTCTGGAAGTCTATGACGTTGAGGGCGTGTTCGATATGAAGGGGGCGCTCCTTGCCGTCGTCGCCGACCCTGCCCCAGTCCCAAACGCGGTAGGTGGCGTCGCTGGTCTGCTGAATCTCGCAGAGCAATATCCCCTCACCTATCGCGTGAACGGTTCCGGCGGCGACGTGAACGAGGTCACCGGCAGCAACGTCAACGCGGTGGAGGCACTTCTCGAGGGTCTTCTCGTCCAGGCGCGCGAGGAACTCATCCTTAGTCGTGCCGGGCTTTACCCCCGCAATGAGGCTCGAACCGACCTCGGCGGCCAGGATATACCATGCCTCGTTCTTGCCGGATTCCCCGGAATCGTCACGGTTTCGGGCATACTCGTCATCAGGATGGACCTGCACCGAAAGGGCCGCCGTCGCGTCGATAAACTTCACGAGCAGCGGAAACTCTCTGTAACCCCTCGACGAAAGCGCCTCTCCCAGTACCTCTTCGGGGGCCTCCTGCCAAATCTGCCTCAAGGTGCGCCCTTCAAGCGGCCCGTTGCGCACGACGCTGACGTCGTCGAAGTGGTCGGAAACCTCCCACGATTCGCCGATCTTGCCTTCCGGCAGGCGCTTGGCAAGCGTGCTCTCGATGGCCCTGCCGCCCCATATCTTCGGCTTGTATATCTCGTAAAACTTCAGCGGATACATCTGCACGTCGGATCTCCGGAGGGGACACGCGAATTGCCCTACATACTACGGCTGCAACCACTTAACTCAAGGGGAAAGGGGGTCTTTCGCGGGCGAGGGGAGCCTGGCCCCTACGGCATCTATTCCGCGTGCGGCAAACCGCACCCAATAGGTAGGGCGGACATTCTTGTCTGCCGTCATTTATTCCGCTATTCCGCGCGCGGCAAGCCGCAGCCTCGTCGCCGAACACATCCCTTGGGACAGTTACGCAATGCCGGTCAGTGTCTCGCCCACAGGACACTCTCCCGTCCGGAAAGGTACCTCGCGAGCGCGCCGACCGGCGCGACAACAAGAGACGCGGCAATCTCAACGATCGTCGCAGCCGGGCCTCCGGCCAGAATCGCCGCAGCCACAATCACCGCCGAAAGCGCCACCACCGGGACCGCCACTACCGCGCCGGCGCCGCCTGCCGCCACGCAGAGGAGAAATCCCACCGCGAATAACGGGAAGAAAAGCCTCAATGCCTTGTGGCAAATAAGCGGCACAATCGTGCGCAGCGAGAAAATCCTCCTGTACCTTACCGGGTGCAGAAGCAACTGCCAATTCCCCGCAAGGGTCCGAATGCGCCGGTTCCAGGTCCTTGCCGCGCTTTCTGAAGGCTCCAGCGCAACGGCCTGCGGCTCGTACAGAAACCTCCCCTTCGCCGCGGCCGCTACCGATATCACGAGGTCGTCGAGGATCGTTTCGGCCGGTATGAGGCCGACAGCCCGGCGCCTTACCGCGTACAGGGCGCCCGTCGCCCCCGCCACGGCGCCGCACCGGCCCTCCCAGGACCGAAGCGTCTCTTCGTACCTGCGGTACATCCCCTCGGCGCCGCCGCCGGCAACTGCCAACCGTCCGGTCACCGCGGCCACGTCGGGGTCCGCAAAACGGGCCGCAAGGGCACGGATGCTGCCTGCGGCGATCTCCTGCCGGGCATCCGTAAAGACAAGCACCTCACCGCGGGCAGCTTCGATGCCGGCGTTAAGCGCAGAGGCCTTGCCCAGCCGCCTGGGCAGCGAAATGACATTGACACCTGCCAGGCGCGCGTCCCGAAGATGGTCGGGGGCATAATCGCTGCCGCCGTCGTCGACTACTACTATCTCCAGGCGGTCTGAGGGATAGTCCTGTGAAATGATGTTGTCCACCTTTGCGCCCAGGCGCGCACCCTCGTCGTAGACGGGGAGTATGACGCTGACAAGCGGGAAGGAGTGTTGCTCGCGGGCACGCCTTCCGGCCAGGCGGGAGATCAGAAATAGAAGCGCGGGATAACCGACGTACGTGAACGCCATCGCCGCCGCAAACACAAGTGCGATCTTAAAGGGCATTTCCGGCCTCTACGGGCTCTCGGACAGCGGCGCTTGCCGAGGCAGCCTTGTGCGCCGGGTGCTGCTGGATGCGCGTCCCGTTTGTCCCCTGGCGGCGGACCACGACGCCCAGGGTGCGAAACATCAGTTCGAGGTCGAGGAAGGCAGAATAGTTGGTAATGTAGTAGAGATTAAGCAGCGACTTGTCCTTAAAGGCCAGGTCGTCACGGCCGTTTACCTGGGCAAGGCCCGTTATGCCGGGCAGGACGTTGAGCGTGATGCGCTCGAACTCGTCAAACCTGTCCGCCACGTACGGCACCACTGCGCGCGGACCCACGAGACTCATCTCGCCGAGGATGACGTTTACCAGCTGCGGCAGCTCGTCAAGGCTCCACTTCCTCAGGAACCGTCCGGCCCTCGTAATCCTGGGATCGTCTCTTCTCGTCAGCGCGCCCTTGTGCTCGGAGCCTGTGTGCATAGTCCGAAACTTGTACAGGGTGAAGCACTTCGAGTTCTTGCCCACGCGCTTCTGCCTGAAGAGAAACCCGCCCGGCGAATCGAGGGCTATCCAGACCGCGCAGAACGCCAGCACCGGCGAGAGGACGACCAGCAGCACCATCGCCGCCAGAACGTCCATCACCCTCTTGACCAGGGCGCTCCAGCCCTCTATGCGCAACGGGCCGTAAGATATCGTCGGAACGAATCCGACCATCTCCACGTGTGCGCGGCTTGTCAGCATCGACAGCATTGTCGGCACCACCCTGATGGAGACGCCCGCGTTTTCACAGGCCTTGAGAACCACGGAGGCGTTGGAGTTGTGCATCTCGGTGCCCTCGACAACCACCTCGTCCACATCGTATTCGGCAAGCACCCTCGGCAGGTCCCTGATGCCGCCGAGGCATGATACAATAGAATCGCCGCCCACAGCCGCCCGGCTGTCGCAAAGCACACCCAGAAGCCTGTACCTGCCCGCGGCGAGCACCCGCAGGACCTTCAGCGACGCCCCTGCAAACCCGATTCCCAGGAGCGACCTGGGCTCTCTCCTGAGGCGCCCAGCCCACAAAAGGCGCCTTGCCAAGAGCCGCCAACCGAGAATGTAACCCCCCGCCAGCGGCAGCGTCATCAGCATAACACTCGACGGCAGCCGCCCGGCGGTCCCGGTGCGGTAGATGTACGCGACCATTATGATGACGACCCAGGAAAAGAACACGGGCCGCAGCAACGTGATATAGTCCTCAACGGCCGCGTTGACCCAGTCGGTTTTGCTTACACGCGACAAGGCGAATATCAAGAGCGGAACAGCAAGCGCGAACGGAAGGATTTCAAGGTATGCCGCAAAATTGAAGGCCCAGGAAGACCTCCCGAGCCGGAAGGCGAAGGCCGTCAGAATAGCCAGGTTAAAGGCCGCAACATCCGCAAAAAGCCAGAGGGAAACCCTCCGACGGTCGGCATCCTTGCCCACGCTTTCGCTCCGTCGATTTTCCCACCGCGCGCCTGCTCAGGCCCCCCGGCCCCCGCGCTTTTCGGTAAAAATCCTTTCCAGACTCAGCACTCCGTATCTTGCCAGGCGCCAGCCAAGGTACAACCGGGGCCTTGCAAGAATACGCATTAGGCGCTGAGAGTTAATATCGGCAGTGACGGCCATCCTGTTTAGTGCAAAGTCGCTCGACACGGCCGATAGGAACCCCGGCCTCGACGTGAAGACCCCACGGTAGCCCGCGCGCCGGGCAATATCCAGCACCCTCGCGTCACACCGTCCGCCCGGAACCGCCATAAAACGCACCTCGCGGCCGCCGGTCGCCTCCAAATCGGCCTTGGAATCGCCAAGAGAGGCCCGAAGCGCATTGCAGGGCATCTGGGTCATAAACCGGTGCGTCACACCGTGGGAGCCTATCTCCTGGCCCGCATCCGCCAGGGACCGCACCGCGTCCCCGGAAAGCATCCCGCTTGCGCCGAGGTTGCCGCTGTTTAGAAAGAAAATCCCGCTTATGCCCCGCTCGGCAAGCGCCGAAGCCGCCCACTCCTGCCCCTCCCACGAGTCATCAAACGTCAGGAGCACCCCGTCAGGATCAAGGCGCCCTTCCTGCAAGACATCGCTCGGCTTCAGGAAGCACAGGTTCAGAGCCTCCGTCACTTCAAGGTGCTTTTCAAACTGCGTGCGGGTAAGAACATAGCGCCTGTGCGGACGAGGAAACGCTGCCTTGTCTTCTTCGTTTTCGACGAAATTGTGATACATAAGGCAAAGCGCCATCTATCTTCCCTCGGGAGGGAGATCCAGCTGCACTCCAACCCCGGGCATCGGAATTTCCATAGCACCAGGCCTGCGCGGGCCGAGGTACCGGTAAACGTAGATGTCCGGCCGGGGGTTTCCGGTGGCACGTGCCCTGCCAACAAGCTCGAAGTTCGCCGTCTGCACGTAGTCCAGGAAGGGCACAATGGCGTCGGGCTGCCAGGCGGCCTTCTTGCGACCCTCAACGACCACCACGTCCGGCGCGATCTTCGCCACCTCGTCTTTTATCTCTTGTGTCGTCCAGGGTCTGACAGTGCGGGCGATTTCCTTTTGGATGGCGTCGACAAAAAACACCTTGCTGGCCCGGACAACCGTCGGGCGCTTCCTGCCGGCAATCTGTCTCACGCGGAAGATAAACGTGCCGTTGCGCTCGCCGGAGTAAAGGATTCTCTTGGGCCGCTCGGCAAGCGCCAGCTCGGCCGCCCGGCGACTCTGGCCGCTAAAGGCAGGCAGCCGCTGCACGTTATGGACGAATGTCCAGCCCACGGCGATGACGGCCGCCACCGCTACGAGGACAACCTGCCGACGTCGCCCTTCCGCCGTCAGCCACGCGAAGGCCGCGCCTGCGAAGTACGCCAGTGCCGGCGTCCAGAACATCGCGAGGCGTGCAGACTTGTAGCCGACAATGGAAAAAAACAGGTAAAAGACCCCCGCCCACAGCGCCCAGAGGAGCGCGTCTGCCCGCACCTTGCGTATGAGGGCCCAGACGAGGCCCACGACGAGAAACACCGTGCAAGGCCAGCCCAGGTAATGCGATGCGACCCTCGCCGGGTAATAGAGCCAGTTACCCGCATCAAAGAACCCGTACTGCCGGGCTGCCCCGGCAACCAGCATCACGTTTGCGCGTCCGAACCTCGCCGACAGTGCCGCCAGTGGTACCGTGAGAATCACCAGCGCCACAAACCCCGGCCACATCTCTCTTGCAAAGACCCTGAGACTTCGCTTCCGAACAAGTAGGTGGACGGCGATCGGCACTGCCAGAAGGATCGCCGGCTGCTTGACCCAGCCCGCAAGGCCGATGAAAATCACGCACCACGTAAGGAGTCTGTGCGCGCCTTCGTCCACGTATCGCTTGTACAGAAACGCCGCCACAAGCAGAAATGCCGTCGCCGGCAGCTCCAGCATCACCTCGCCGCCCCACCTCACCGACGCCGGTCCCGCCGCCAGCACCGCCGCAGCAAATGCCGCCGCCGGCTGGCCGAAACCCCGTCGCAGCGTCTCGTAGAAGAAAACCAGCCCCCCCAGCCACACCAGCGCAACGGCCAGCCGACCAGCCAAGGGGCACACGCCGAGGGCGGCATAGAAGGGTGCCTGGACTGCGGCGAAAAGCGGCGGGTATCGACCGATCCCGATGGCAGGCGACGTGAGGTAGTACCGCCCGGCCCATTCGAGTGGATGGTCGATCGGCAACTCGGCCGCCGCATCGAGAACAAAGACCCCGTCGGCCGCGTGGCGGGACGCGTCAGGATAGGTGAAATCCGCATTGCCGGCGTTTACTGCCAGGCCGACTGTCACCACGGCAAGGCAGCCGAACACCACCCAATCGAAGGCATTGGCGCGCTTGTTCACGACCGGGCCCCTCGCGCACTGCGCCCTGGGGTGGTTTCGTCCGCAGCTGGTTTGTCGGGCGAAAGGGGCTTGACTGCAAAAGCGAGCAGCTTGTTCGCAAAGAAGATCTTCGCCGCCGGGTAGAGCGCCCGGACCACCGTACAGAAAAGGGCATTGCCGGCGTACTTGCCGTAGTGGTGTTTGAGCTTGGCCATAAGGAAGCGCCTGGGCGTAGCCGTATGCGTCATCTCTTTGACTTTGAGACCGCCTGCAGTCGCAAAGTCCGAGAGGGCCCGTGCGGAAAGGTACGAGAAATGCGGCAGGTAGTAGAAATACTTGACGAGCCCCGCAAAGCGCCCCGACACCCTCGCCGCGGCGCGCGCCACAACGCGCAGGCTCGACCCGCCATCGGGCGTCAGCACCACGAGGACCCCTCCGGGCGCAAGGCACCCGGCGGCCTTCGCGATCACCGCCTTGGGGTTTCGCGTGTGCTCGACCAGGTCGAGAAGCGTCACGCAATCGTAGCGCCTGGAAGGCTCGAACGCCTCGAACGTGGAGTTGAAGACCTCCTCCACGCCTTTGCCGGGCAAGGCCGCCGTGGCCTCGCGCGAAGGCTCGACAACCGAGACGCGCCAGCCGCGCTCCATCGCCGAGAGCGCGAATTCCCCCCTTCCCGCGCCGATGTCGAGGAGGCTGCCGCCACACCCCAAAACCGCAACCCTCTCCAGAATCGCGCCGAAGAACTGTGCCCTTTCGGCGGCCACCGACTCGTCCTCGTAGATGGCGCTCTGGCCGGGCGTGGCCCAGTAGTCGTCCTTGCCGTCGCCCTCGAAAAAGTCCACACCGCAGCGGCTGCACCTGTAGACGGCCAGATTCGAAGGCAGCAGCCCTGACTTTACGAGAACGCTTGCAGCCAGTCCGCATGAGGGGCATAGTACTTGTGACGCGGCACCCGCCGAGGTGGGCTCAGCGGCACCTGCCATTTCCTGTGTTAGCTGAGGGCTTTCGGCGGTCGCAGTGACGGCGGCGGGCGCGGCGGGCCCGGCGTGCCGTCCGGACAACCCTCTCTCGCTGATGACTTTTCGGTAGATGTCGATGTATGAATCCGCCGCCCGCTCTATGGAGTACTCGCGGCGCGCTCTGCGCTGTCCAGCCGCCGCGAGCGCTCTCGCCCAGCCCCTCTCGGCAAGCATACGTGAAACAGCGGCGGCAAGCGCCCCCGGCGAGCCACGTTTGACGAGGCAGGCTTCCCGGCCGTCTTTCACCACGCCGGAAAGCGCCGGCAGGTTCGTCGCCACTATGGGGCGTCCGGCGTGAAGGGCTTCCAGAAGCACCAACGGCAGTCCCTCGCGCAGGCTCGGCATAACGAAAATGTCACACGCGGCGACCAGGTCGCGCGCGTCGTCACGCTCACCCGTCAGAAACACCCTGCCGGCAAGGCCCTTTCGGTCAATGGCCGTTTCGAGGCGGCGGCGTTCGGGGCCGTCGCCGATTATCTCCAGGCGAAACCGCTCTCCCCTGGCGGCAAGTATCCCGGCCGCCTCCACGAGAACGTCAAAGCCCTTCTGCGGCACAAGCCTGCCGCAGGCCCGGATGGTGGCCAGAGGATTTTGAAGCGGCGGCTGCCCTTCCCGCCCGTTCCAGTCGACGGCGTTCGGGATGACCAGGAGGCGCGTCGCCCGAATCCCCTCAGACAAGTAGTACCGCCCCACCTCGTTGCCGACGGCCACGTAGCGGTCGGCGGCGCCCGAAAGGAGCCGGTCGGCCGTGCGGTGCAGGCTGCTGCGCCAGGTGTCCACGTTGTGAAGCGTGGCGACAAGGCCCCAGGGGCGCGTGCCCAGGCCGGCTACGCGCGTCCAGAAGTTCGCGGTAAAAAGATGCGTGTGGACGATGTCGGGCGAGAGATCCCCGATCAGCCTGCGCAGCCTTGAGACGCAGGAGATGTCCACCCCGGGTCGCTTGTCGAGACACCCCGCGTAGAGCCCCTCGGCCTCGAGCTGCGCAGCCCACCCCCCCGGCCTCGACAGGCAAAC
>JAGHCE010000056.1 GCA_021160625.1 Planctomycetota bacterium
CCAGAACACTCTTCGCCGGCGGCTGGTTCTTGCGGCGCCGGCCGACCGGATTGGTCTCGTTGCGGGTGCGGACGTGGGCTTTGCGGCCGGGGGGAAGACGGCGATCGGAGGGGTGGTGCTCTTTTCCTGGCCGAGTCTTGAAGTCGTGGACGTGGCCCTTGCGGCGCGCCCGACCCGGTTCCCCTATATTCCGGGGCTTCTGTCCTTCAGGGAGATTCCGGTGCTGGCCGCCGCTTTCGGGCGCCTGTGCGGCAGGCCGGACGTGGTCTTTTGCGACGGCCAGGGGCTTGCACACCCGAGGCGCCTCGGCCTGGCCTGCCATCTCGGCGTCGTTCTCGGCGTGGCGACGATCGGGTGCGCAAAAAGCGTCCTGGTCGGCAAGTTCGACGAGCCGGGAGCGCTGCGGGGAGCACTCTCGGTTATGAGGGACTCCGGCGAGGTCGTCGGCGCCGCCGTGCGCACGAGGGATAACGTCCGGCCCATATACGTCAGTCCCGGGCATATGATGGACCTTGATACGGCGGTGGATCTGGTACTGGCGGCCGGGAGAGGTTACCGTCTGCCGGAGCCGACGAGGTGTGCGCACAACTTGGTGGCAAGGGCCAAGGCAAGCCACCCAAGTGCAAGCGCCGCAACGTGAAGCCGGGCCGCTGCGCCTCTGGCCATCGGCGCCGCATTACCCCTTGAGCGCGCCGGAGGTCATTACCCGTACGAACTGCTTCCTCACACAGAGGAAAAGGATGATGACCGGCGCCGACGATATCGTCGCACCGGCCATAACGGGGCCGAGGCGCTGAGAGCCTACCTCGCGCAGGTTCAAGAGGGCTATCTGCAGTACCGTCAAGTCCTTCGTAATGACCATAGGCCACAGGAGGTTATTCCAGTACCCCAGCACCAGCAGGATGCCGTAAGCGGCCAGCATTGGGACCGCAAGCGGCAGGACAATGGTGAAGAAGGTCCTGAACTCCCCGGCGCCGTCCACCTTGGCGGCGTTGATGAGGTCGTCGGGAATCGAGAGCATATACTGGCGCATAAGGAACACGCCGAAGGAGCTGGCCAACCCCGGAATGATGAGGCCCGCGAAGTTGTTGTATCCATGCAGGCCGAAAAGCGTAATCACGAAATTCGGCAGGAGCACCATAATCCCTGGGACCATCATCGTGGCGAGAATGGCCATCAGGAGGAAGTTGTTGCCTCGAAAGCGCTTCTTGGCGAAGGCATACCCGGCCATCGAGCAGAAGAGGAGGTTTCCGAGGGTCGCGACGCTGGAGTAGATGAAGCTGTTGAAAGTGCAGGTGATGAAGTTGTCGGAGGAGCCTGAGCTTTTCCCGCCGGTCCTCGAGAGGAGCTCGCCGTAGTTTTCCGTGGTGAATATCCTCGTGAAGTAGTGCAGGCCGAAATGGACCTCTTTCCTGAAAGCCCCGGCCTCGCCCTCCACGGGAACCTCCTTGACGATCCAGGGTTTCGGGAGCCACACTACTTCCTTTTCCATATAGAACTGCTTTTTTGCGGATACCAGCAGCATCCAGAAGAGCGGAAAGAGCATAGCCAGCGCGCCAGCCCACAGCATGATGTATATGATCGCCCTGTTGACCCGGTGCCTCGCCACGGCACCGGCAAACCGGGGCGGCGGCTCTACCGGCGGCGCATCTTCCTGCAACGGCTGTATCACAGTCTCGGCCATTTTGCGTACCCTCTGTTTCTCAGGCGGGTTTTCCCAGGTGCCCGAGTTTCGCTTGAATGAGCGTAAAGATAAGAAGTATCAGAAACAGCGCCACGGCCATCGCGGACGCGTAGCCGAAGTCCCGTTGCCCGAATGCTATGTTGTAGATCAGCAGTATCGGCACCTGGGTGGCGTCGTCGGGCCCGCCGGCACTCTCGCCGTATGACGGCAGTATAAGGATGATGGCAAAAAGTTGGAAGGCCCTTATCACGCCGGTGATGCTCAGAAAAAGTATCACCGGCCGCAGGAGCGGTACCGTGATGTGGTATGTCCTGCGCCAGAAGCCCGCGCCGTCTATCATCGCACTCTCGTAGAGCTGCGGGTCGATGGAGCGAAGGCCCGCGGTGTAGATGAGTATCCAGTACCCAAGCCCGCCCCACAGCGCCATTACGGCCACGCCAGTCATCACCGACCGCGGGTCGCCGAGCAGGCTCTCAATGGGCTTGTCCGAAATCCAGGAGGTAACCGTTAAGAGCGGTCCTGCGAGAAGCCCTGATTTCTTGATGAAAAGCAGTTTGAAAATCCACGCGGTGGCGGCGGAAGAAATAACCATCGGCACAAAGTAGGCGGTCCTGAGGAAACCGATGCCCTTGATCTTCTGCTCCATCAGGCTGGCTATCACCAGTCCCAGCACAAGTGCTATCAGCACGTATTCGACGACGAAGACGCTGACGTTCGCCAGCGACCTCCAGAAGAGCTCGTAATGAAGCACCTTTGCGTAGTTCGCAAACCCGACGAATGTTAAATGCTGGGTAGGCAGCCAGTTCACACCGCCGAAAAACGAGAGCCCCAGCGTCAGGAGAAATGACACGTACGAAAACACGGCGATAAGCGCGAGCGCCGGCAGAAGAAAAAAGAACGTTGCGAATTTCTCCCGCCGCTTGTACGTCAGGAACCCTGAACCTGCGAGAGCCGGTTGCCGCCCGTATGCATTTTTACCTGGCATTGATTTTCTCCGAGACTACTTCTTGCCGGACAGGATCGCCTCGGCCTCGGCCTGGCACCACCTGCCCGCTTCCTCCGGACTCATTCGCTTCGAGGGATCGTCAGCCGTCACGAACTGTATCGCCCTGCCGAGAACCTCGCTCTGCAACCTTCCCCATATCCTGTCGACGGGCAAATAAACCCCCGAGGACAGAAGCGGGGTGTATACGCCGGCGGGGCTCTTCGGGATGACGGACCTTGTGTCCAGCATATTTTCCGGTGTCCCCTGGAGGATTACGGTCACCCTCTGCCCGGTTGCCTCCGCCACGTCGTCGGCAAGCTTCTTGAGAGTCCCCGCATATTTGTCGGCAAGTTTCCGGACCCTCTCCTCGGCCTGCTTGGCCTTTTTCTCGTCGCCTTTTGGGGCCGCCTTCCGGACGGGGACGCTCTCGGTCTCCCAGGAGGATGCCCCTGCAATTTCCCTGTCCAACATCAGCGGCGCCCAGAGGTATATGGTCATCGAATCGTGATACGTGCGCTCTATTCGGGGCTTTCCGACAAAGTCGCCGTGCCCCTGGCCGAATTTCTCCAGGAACCTGTTGCGGACTGCGGCGTTTCCCCTGTCGTCGGCGTCGAGCTGCTTCCAGACGGAAAACCTGCACGGCAGGTACCCGTGCCCGTAGTAGGCGTCGATCTGCTGGTTCGCGTCGCCTATGTACCTGGCGAACTCCATCGCGAGACGCTTGTGCTTTGACTCCCTGGAGACGCCGTTGGCGCTGGCGTTCATATAGAGCCTCGGGGGTTTTCCCGGCGCGTGGGGCAGTGCGGTCACCTGCATATCGATATTGAAGACTTCGCCGAAAATCCAGTTCCCCGCCTCGCAACCGGCGTAGTAACCGGATGTAAGCCCCGGTAGCCTCTCGCTTTTTCCGTCGGCCACGGGTATGTCATCCGACACGAAGAATTTCTGCCATTCGGCAAGGCCCTTGATAAACTCCGGGGTGTCGTACGTCAGAGGCCTGTCGCCCGGCGGCCCGCCGAGAAAGTCGTCAAGCGAATTGTCGCTCTTGCCGTTTTCGTCGGGCATCGCCTCCATATAGGCCAGGAAGAAGGGGTAGGCCGAGGGTACGTGCCCCCTGGTTATCCCGAGCGGCCTGCGCAGGAGGGTTGCGACGGCGGCCTCGCCAGGCGGCAGCGGGCCGAGAATCGGCTCGTCCTTTCCGACGTCCCACTTGAAAAACTTCGAGGCCCACTTACGGTATTCGTCGTAGGACTCCGGCACATCCTTTTCGGATGTGTTCGCCTCCTTCATACAGTCCCGGTTGAAATAGATGAAGGGGCGTATGCCGACGGTGCTGGGAATGGCCGCAAGCGTCCCGTCAGGGTACGTCGGGACCGAGAGGCTTATCGGCATAAAGTCGTCACGGTCGATGAATCCGTCCGGAACCGGCTCCAGCGCGTCATTTTCCAGGAGCAGCGCCTGGGAGGAGGTGCCGACTATGATGACGTCGCTTACAGTGTGGGAAATGAGCATCGTGTAGACTTTTTCCTGGGCGTTGGCCACCATCGCGCGGAAGTTGATACGAACGTTCTCGTCGGCATGCGCGCGGCAAAAGTCGTCCATCCAGCGCGAGTAATACTTCTCGAAGTAGCTGGTGGACCACTCGATTGTCGTGTAGCGTTGGCCGACCTTGCCGCAGCCGGCCAAGACAACCAGCACCACGGCCCCCGCCGCAATACAGCCCAGCAATATTCCCTTGTGCCGCGTCAAGGCCTGCTCCTCACCGGGTGACGCCGTTACACATACACGACCCTGAAGTATTCTTCAACGGTCGTTACGCCATCGGCCACCTTGTTGAAGGCGCTTTCCTTGAGTGTCTGCATACCGGTGTCCCTGGCCACCTGGCGGATGACCTCGCGGGTGGTCTGCCTGAATATGAGGTCCTTTATCTCCTCGTTCGCCTCCATTATCTCGAAGACGCCTATCCGGCCGCTGTAGCCCGTGTGGAAGCACTCCTTGCACCCCCTGCCTCTGGCAAAGGTGAGCTTCTTGTGGTCTTTCGGGTTTACGCCCATTTGCTTTAGGAGGTCGTCGTCCGGTTTGTACTCTTCCTTGCAGTGCGGGCAGATTTTCCTGACGAGCCGCTGGGCGAGAACGCCCACGAGGCTGTTGGAGATGATAAAGCCGGGGATGTCGAAGTTGAAAAGGGTCGTCACGGTGGAAGGGGCATCGTTGGAATGTATGGTGGAGAATACCAGGACGCCCGTCAGCGCCGCCCACACGGCGATCCTGGCCGTCTCGTTATCGCGGATTTCGCCGACCATAATGGTGTCCGGGTCCTGCCTGAGCATAGCCCTCAAGCCCTCGGCGAAGCTGAAATCCACGCGGGTATTCACCTGTACCTGGTTGGCGCCCCTCACGCGGTACTCCACGGGGTCTTCAATGGTCATAACGTTGTCCGTGCGGCGGTTGATCTGCATCAGGGCGGAGTACAGCGTCGTCGTCTTTCCGCTGCCGACCGGGCCCGTGGCCAGGATCAACCCGTACGGGCGGGCGATGAATTGCTTTACCAGCTCAATCTGCTTGGGCTCGAAACCGAGTTCGCCGAGTTCGCCGAAAGAGGCCCTTGCCGTCATAATGCGGATGGCGACCTTTTCCCCCATCGTGGTGGGCACGGTTGCCAAGCGGATGTCGTGGTCCTGCTCACCGATGGAGATGCTCATCCGGCCGTCCTGGGCATGGCGCCTTTCGACGATGTCCATATTCGCGAGAACCTTCACGCGGCTCACCAGCGCCAGGGCCGTCGAGGGTGCGACGTTCAACACGTCATGGAGCATCCCGTCGATGCGGTACCGCACGACCAGGCCGTCTTCGTGCTGGTCGAGGTGAATGTCGGTGGAGTTGGCGTTGATCGCCGCCTCGAAAATGTAGTCCAGAAGCCTCGGAACCGGCGCCTGCTCGGCCACGTCCACCAGTGAACCGTCGCGTGTTTTGAAATCGTACTGCGCCTCGCCCAGGGCGTCGGACTCACCCTTTTTCTTTCTGGCCATTTTTTTCTCCCCGGCTTTCTGTGCCATTTTACGGCGTAATGCCGAACAGGGCACTACTATATGCTAATTTCAGCGCCGTTCAAGGGATTTACGCCCCCCGGCGCCGGCGGCGGTCTACTTGCGGCCCGCCATAATGTCCTCGGCCTCCTTTTGGGCCCATCTGGCCGCTTCCTCGGGGGACAGGCGCACGGACTCGTCTTCTATCGTCGCCTTTTGACAGAGCCTGGTGATCACCTCCGGCAGCAGCCTGTCCCACATTTTGCTGATGGGTACCCAAATGCCGCCCTCCAGGAGCCCTGCATAGAGCGACACGGGGCTTACCGTCACGTATGACCTCGACGCAATCATCTCCTTCGGCGTTCCCTGGACGATGACGTTTACCTCGACGCCCGCAAACTGGGAGACCTCTTCCGCGAGTCTTCGGGCAAGCGGTGTATGCGACTCGGCAAGCTGCGCGTGACCGGCTGCGGACTGGGTGGTCGATGCGTCGCCGCCGGGCTTCGATGAGACCGTCAGGACCCGGGTGTCCTTGTCAAGCGGCACCCAGAGGTATAGGTCGAGCGTGTCGTGGTTGCGCCTCTTGATCCTGGGCACGCCGACGTAGCCGCCTTGCTCGATATCCTGCCCGGAAAGAAACTTCTTGCGGATTGCGGCTTCGACGTGCTCGTTGGCCTCCAGCTGCTTCCACGCCGAGAACCTCCCCGGCAGGTACCCGTGCCCGTAGTAGGAGTCGATCTGCGAGTCGGCGCTGTTTATGAACTTGGCGAACTCGAATGCCAGCCGCTTGTGCTTCGACCCGCGCGATATGCCCGTGGATGTCGAGTTCATATACAGCCTCGCCGGCATTCCCGGCGCGTGGGGCATCCTCGTGGCCACCATATTGACGGTGTAGACCTCGCCGTAAATCCAGTTCGACGCCTCGACCCCGGCGTACGTGCCCGCTATGAAGGCTGGGACCCTGGTGGTGTCCCCGTCGACCACGGCGCCCTTTTTCGGGAGGTAGAAGTTCACGTAGTCCCGCAGGCCCTTGACGAACTCCGGGTTGTCGAACCTGAACGGCCTGCCCGACGGCGGCCCGCCGAAATAGTCGTCCAGCGAGCCGTCCGACTCGCCGTCGGCGTCCGGCAGCGGCTCCATATGCGAGGCCAGTATGGGAATCGACGACCACAAAAAGCCCCTCATCATCGCAAAGGGTCTGCGAACCATAGTCGCTCGCTTCAACCGCTCCTCATCGAGCGGACCAACCACCGTTCCCCCGTCCACCTTCCACTTGAAGAGCTTGGCCGCCCATTTTCTGTAGTCGTCGTAGGTATCCGGAATTTCCGCCTCCGAGGTGCCTGCTTCGTCAAGACAGTCACGGTTGTAGTAGACGAAGGGCCGCATTCCGAGGCCGGCCGGTATGCCCACCAGGGTTCCTTTGGAATCCGTGGCCAAATGAAGGGTAAGCGGCGGAAAATCGTCCCGGTCGATATCCGCATCCGTAACCGGCTCCAGTGCATCGTTTTCCATCAGGAGTGCTGCGCTGTCGGGTCCGATGTAGATGCAGTCGGACAAGGTATTGGAAATGAGCATTGTGTAAACCTTCTCCTTGATGCTGCCGGTCATCGCGCGGGACTTCACCCTAACGTGCTCGTCGGCGTGGAGTTTTTCGAACTCGTTTAGCCACCGAGGGAAGTATTTCTCGAAATTGTTCATATACCATTCGATATAGACGTACTTTCCCCCGATTGCACCGCACCCGGCCAGCACAACCAGCACCGCCGCCGCCAGCAGGATGCCGCCGGCGACGCGAAATGCCGTCTTGCGGGGCCCGCCTCGCATGAACTGCTTCAACATATTTCCGGTTCCTTTCGCTTGCCCTTCGCGGTGTCGAGAGCCCTCGCACGTCGGCCCCCGGAGCCTCCCGTGATTCGATTTGCCGGCCCCGTTGCAGGACCTTCGGCGTGTGGATTATACATATGCGCCGGGGAGTTGCTAAGAGATATTCGGAAACGAAATCCCACAGGGGCGGGCGGGCCGGCAGCCGTGCGGCCTGCCTATGCGTATTCGGCGGCGCCGGGTTCCTCTACCTCGTCGAGGAGGAGGTCCACGATGTCGTCCGAGGATATTCCCTCCGCATCGGCATTGAAATTCGTGAATATCCGGTGTCTCAGGACCGGATGAGCCAGCGCGCGAACGTCTGAGCAGGTCACGCTGTAGCGCCCGGAGAGTATCGCGCGGGCCTTCGCGCCGAGGACCAGGTTCTGCGCGGCCCGCGGCCCGGCTCCCCAGGAGACGTACTGGTTGACAAAGCCCGGAACGCCGTCGTTTCCGGGCCTCGTCATACGGGCCATCCGCACGGCGTAGTCCAGCACGTGGTCGCTTACCGGCACGCGCCGCACGATGTCCTCGATGAGCAGTATATCCCGGCCGGTCAGGACCGGCTTGACCCGGCCGAGCTCCCCGTACGTCGTGGCCTTTATGATCGCCCGCTCCTCGTCTGGAGTCGGGTAGTCGATGTAGAGGTTGAGCATAAACCTGTCCAGCTGCGCCTGCGGCAAGGGATAGGGCCCCGCCTGCTCGATGGGGTTCTGCGTGGCTAAAACGAAAAACGGCAGGGCCAGGTCGTAGGTCTGGCCCCCGGCGGTCACCTGGTATTCCTGCATCGCCTGAAGGAGCGCGGCCTGGGTCTTCGGCGGCGTGCGGTTTATCTCGTCGGCCAGGATTATGTTGCCGAAAAGCGGACCCCTAACGAAGCGGAAGTTCCGCTTGCCGGTCGAGACGTCCTCCTCGATGATGGTTGTGCCGGTGATGTCGGAGGGCATCAGGTCCGGCGTGAACTGGATCCTCGAAAACTTGAGTTGCAGCACCTTCGCTATCGTCTGCACCATAAGCGTCTTCGCCAGCCCCGGTACGCCGACAACCAGGCAGTGGCCCCTGCAAAACATCGTGATGAGCATATGTTCGATAATCTCGTTCTGGCCGATGATGACCTTGTGAATCTCGCGCAGCATCACTTCCTTTGCGCGAGCGAGTTTCTCTACGGCCTCGGCGTCCTGCGTAGACCTCTTTTGCGTCATTTGCCTTCCTTTCGCCGGCGTTCGGGCCACCTGCACAGCCCGGTGTCCGCCCCGGTATGTTTCGTTCAGTGCGACATCGCGTATACGAGGACGTTCATCCCGAGCTTGAGCGCCGACACGGCGTCGTAGCCCTTGCCGTAAGGATGGTCGAAGCGCTCCCAGCCGTTGGCGACGCCCAGCGGACTGTATATCACGGCGAGATTGCCGTTTATCTTGATGCCTTCAACCAGAGGCGTGTTGACGTCTCCAAGGGTTTCTCGCGCGTACCTGGAATAGCCGACGGTCCTTATGTTCCAGAAGGAATTGTACACGGGGCTCGAAAGCGGAAGCTTCTCCAGCGCCCCTCCCGGCAGCACCCTGGCAATCTCCCTCCTGAATGCCGCGTCGAATTCCTTTCTCCCGCAGCACGCCTCGCCGAAGAGTATCCCGCCGTTGTCGAAGAAACGCCTCAGGTTGGCGACGGCCGCATCGGAGAGGTGAAAATCATAGTGCCCGATTATGTAGAGAAACGGGAAGTTGAAGACTTCGGCCGATTCCGGCCGCACGGCCACTTTCTTGTACTGCACGCTGATGGAGCTCTCCCGGTCCACGAATTCGAGCAGGTTCGCAATTCCCGAAGGCGAAGGGTCCCAGTCGCCTTCGTGCAGGAGCTGGCCGAAGACGAACTCGTCCCTGGTCTTTTCCCCGGTTTGGTAGTACACCTTGGCCGAGGAGAGATAGCGGCCGAGCTGGTAGTTCGCGATTATGTACGTGACGAGGTTGGCGCCCAGATCCCTTGCGTCCTTGATCGTGTAGCGCTCGCCGGCAGGATGCGTGTGCCCAGCCCATCCGCAAGAGACGTCGCGCGGGAAGTAAAAGACCGCCGTGCGGCACCCGATGTCTATCCCTTTGACTATCGGCGTGTCCGGATAAGACGGCCGGTCGCCTTCGAGATGAAGATAATCTACCCGCGTGCAGTCGTGGAAGCAGTGAAACAGCGGATGTTCCAGCGGCAGGGTCCTCAGCGGCCGGTCGGGAAAGACCTGGCGCATCATCTTTTCGAGACCCTCCCGGTAGTCGTGACTGCCGCAGCAGGCGTCCGCCACGAGAAATCCCCCGTCCTGGAGAAAGGCCCTCAGCTTCCCGGCCGTCGCCTCGTCTATCGTCGGTGCGGTGTGCCCGGTCAGGTACAGCACGGGGACTTCGTTGACGTTGTAGGAGAACTTCTTGAAGGAGGTCTCGATGCTGCCGTAGTGGATGTTTAGTTTGCTGTTAACCCACCGCATCAGGGTTTCGATATCACCGGGGTCGGTTTTCCAGTCGGGCCAGTAGACCTTCTTTCCGTCCACGAGGGCGAATTCCGGGCCGTAGGCGACCTTGGCGAAGAGGGTAGGGGGGCGCGGCTGGCGTTTTTTCTCGGTTCGCCTGAGCGGCGTTGCCGGAAGCGGGAGCGGCGGAAACGACTCGCCGCCGGTGCGTCGCTGGGGCTTTGCGGGCTTTGGCGGACCGCAGGACTGGACGCCGAAGGCCGGGTAGTCCGCCGAAAACAGTGCAAATATCAATACCGTCGCTATCAGCAACCTTTTCATAACGGTCACCTCGCAAAGGGCCCCGCGCGGCACTCGCCGGTACTGTCCTACAAACCCTTATGCTAATGAAAAGTAACGGTTGTGCAACGGATATGACGGTAAGTATGACGCTAAGCAGCGTGATATGTGCCGCGTGGAGAAAAAATGAATCCGTCAGCCCACGCGTGCGGGCGGAATACCCAGGTCTTCCAGGATATCGTCGACTATCTCTTCGACTTTCGAGTCGGCGTCGTACTCGCCGCCTTCTATCTGTCTGCGAAGAGCGTCAACCCGCTCCTGGCGCACTTCGGGCAGCTGGCTCAAGTAGCTCAGGAACCTGCCGACATCGCTTATCTCAACTTCGTCGGCCTCCCCGCCGGGGCTTATTCCCGCCTGGCGCAGCTTCTTGACTACCTTCTGGAGGTAAATGTGCCTCGAGCGGTCTGTTCTGCCAGGTCCTGATATTTCCATAATTCCTCACTACCCTTGAGCTTGCGTCAAGAAAATGACAAACGAGGACGGACAGCACCACCTTATGCTGCAGCCGGTCCCATCTCCCGCTGTATTTATCGGAAAAGCGGGCGTGATTATTGACATACGTTTGGATTTTCTTGCAATACAGGCGAAAAATCATACCGCGCGTCATTGCCCTCCGGCACGCCCGGAAAGTTACGATTCAGCGCCGGACGGTACCATCCCGGCACTTTGATCTTCCGGGCGTAGTAACTGTCCCAAGGAATGTGTTCAGCAATGTAGGGCGCCATCGCTATTTAGCAGTTGGGGGGGCAGTGCCTCGCCTGCGAAAGGTCGGTGGACTTCCGGCACAACGTGCCGGACCTCCTAGCAAAGAGGGGTCGAAGACCTCCGGGGGCGTGCTTGACCCGCTGCCTGCGGAATGCGATAATACTTTTGAGGAGATACTCCAATGCCGTTGCCACCGCCACATCCGGGGCGGGAAAAGATGGCCCGCCTTGCGCGCCTTGCAGACAGGGTCTCGGTGCTGATACTGCGTGAGGATTACCCCGACATAGACCTGGTCCTGGCGGTGGACAACCTCCGCGAGACGGCTCTTGGGATGTTCCCGGGGCGCGGCGACCTCTTTGAGATGATATACGCAAGCCGCTTCCGCCGCCTCTGGAGCCAATTTCGCACAGGCGCCGGGCCGCCGTTCTAAGGGGTCTTCGACCCCTTTCTGCTACGGGGGAGGGCTTCGCCCCCTTTTTGCTACGGGGGGCCACGGGCGTTGCCCGAGGCAATAACCTGGCCTTCCGCGGGCGAGGCGTGCCTCGCCCCTACGGGTGATATGTGTGCCACGGTGGGTACGCCACACCATCGGCGCATAAATCCTGCCCCGCCGTGCAGGATTCCGCGTGCGCTAAAGCGCACCCTAGATTGGCCACGGACGTTGTCCGTGGCCAATCAACCGACCTTCCGCGGGCGAGGTATTGTCCCGAAGAGATGCTGCTGATTGAAGGGTTCTGTCGTGCCGAAAACCCGAGACGAAAATCTCCTGCAGCGCCTCGGTCGCCTCGTTTACCTGGCGCCGGCGGCGGGAGGAGCGGCGGTTGGAGCCTTCGTCAACGAGGTATTTACGCCCCAGGAGATGGTGAGGGGAGAGGCGACTGCGGTGGTTTTCCCGCTTGCGGAGCGCTTCTGGCAAGGCGCGGCCATAGACGCTTCGAGACTGCCGAACGCCGCGAGCGTGATGATTTTGTCGATTGCGGCGGCACTTATGGTGTGGTTTGCGCTGGCTTTGGCAACGAGAGGTAAGCGGTCGCTTGCCGAGGCGCTTCGGAGGCAGGCCGTCGCGTTCGTGCCGTTTCTGTCGATCCTGGTGCTGCTGGTGCTTGAGGGTTACGGGATAGCCCCTGGCGCGATGCTCCTCGGCATCCACGCCGTGGTGTTTTCGGCGGCGGCATTCCTCGGCATAACCGTTGCCCTTCAAGCGTCCGAGGAAAAGCCGCCCCTGGCGCGCGCCGTGTCCTGGGCGGGCAGGCGCGGAGTTGTCATTGTCGCCGTCCTTGCCGCGGTTTACTGGGTCACGTCGAGCGTGCTCGGCATATTGCAGTACCAGTCCTTGAACATCTCCTATACCGACACGGCGGACTTCGAGCAGATGCTGTGGAACACGCTTGGCGGCCGGTTTTTGGAGACGAGCGCCTTTGGGCATATGTTCTTCGGCGAGCACGTGCAGTTTGTGCACCTGCTGCTGCTGCCGTTTTATGCGCTGGTGCCGAGCCTCAAGACCCTTATGGTGCTGAAATCCGCCGCGCTTGCTTCCGGGGCGTTTGCGGTTTACCTCCTGGCGCGTTCAAGGCTCACGTCGAAGGCGGCGGCGGTCGCGTTTGCCGCTGCATACCTCCTGTACCCGGCGATGCAGTACGTGGACCTGGAGCTCGTCTACAACACGTTCCGCCCGGTGGCCTTCGCGATCCCGGCGTTGTTGTGGGCCGTCTATTTTTTGGACAAGGAAAAAATGGCGGGGTTTTCGATTGCGGCGTTTCTGGCGGTTGCGTCCAAGGAGGAAATGGCCCTGCCCGTGGCAATGATGGGCATTCTGCTTGTCCTTCGCCGCCGGCGGGTGTGGGGGGCGGCTGTCTTCGCTTTTGGCATAGCGTGGTTTTTCGCGTCGGTGCTCTGGGTGATCCCGCATTTTCGCGGCGGGCCGACGCATATGTACGTCTACTACCTCGATTTCGGCGAGCACCACTCCTTCGGGAGCCTGTTTGCGAGCATAGTATTCCATCCGCTGCACACGCTGCAGGTGGCGTTCAGGCTGAGAAAGATCGACTACCTCCTGCTTCTGATGGTGCCGCTGGGGCTCAGGACGCTTTTTTCCTGGCGGATGATCCTGGTGATGCTGCCGTCGCTGGCCACGACGCTTCTGGCGTCGAGAAACCCATCGTCGGAAATCGTCTTTCACTACCAGGCCTCACTCGTGCCGTTTATGGTGATGGGCGCGGTCTACGGCGCGGCTAACTGCGTGGGCGTCGTCAAGCG
>JAGHCE010000211.1 GCA_021160625.1 Planctomycetota bacterium
CGAGCGGTGGCTCGCCAAGCGCCTTCTCATGGAGCGCGAGAAGCCCCGCGCGGTATTCCCGGACTACCGGCGGCGCAGCGTCCCAGTCGACCGTTGTGGCGAGAGCGCCCCATTCCTCGCGGATTGTGGCGAGTGCCGGCGGCCTGTAGAGGTCGATGAGGAGGGTGAAGAGGATTCTTTTTCGGCGACCCTTCGGACAGGTCGGGCACTTGGCGCATGCGAGGCCCGCGTCGGTGCGGACGATGTGCTCGCACGTGTCGCAGACGGAGCGCCGCCATTCAACTTCGTGCTGCGTCGGCAGATCGGGGTCGCCGTGGTTTTCTGCCGTGGGCCGCATGTCGGCATACCGCTCCAGGAGCTTCTTGCGCTGGTGGGCTGTCGCCGGCGCCTTCATCCGATGTTTCCAGCGCCAAGAGCCGCGTCGCCCAGTCCGTGGTTGATGAGGGCATCGGCGGCCTGCTGTGAGGTGAGGAGGCCCGCAAGATAGAGCGCATCCGTGAGTGCCACAGCCATGGCATCGCCGCGGGTGGCTTTCATGTTGTCGATGGCCTTTGCCATGCGGGCCTCGGTCGGGCGCAGCTCGGGGTCCTCCGGGTTGACGCGGCCCACCGTGTGCATGTAGGCACAGCAGGCCACGCATTGGCGAAGATACGGGTTTGTGTCCAGGTCCGCCGCCCCGTGCGCGATACACCGCCGGCAGCTTACGCGACAGACCCCCACGCCTTCCCCCGTAGCTTCGCTCAAGAATGCGCAGTTGGCCGTGCGCGTACCGTTCTTGCCGATATGCTCCGTCCCGCGATGGGGGCAGTCGTCAACGTGCGTATCGGCCTCCTCCGCCTCGAGCTTGGTTATGGCACGGACAAGCGGGTCATGAGCTACATCCTCGAAGAGAAGCATCGCCCTCTTGGCCTCCTTATGTGGAATGCGGGTCACACGTGCTGTAGACTGGACTGTACTCACTTTCGGGGTCACACTTGTAGCCGGTAAGCTTCTCGTAGTAGCAACTTCCTGTCTTGTCGGTGCATCCCTGATAACCCAGGTACTTGTGCCCTTCCGAACAGGCCCTTATAAGTGTGCCGCCAACATCGCCGCTGCAAATGTAGGTCTCTCCATCGCCGTCATAACAGCACGTATCGATCGTGGGATTTGTGGGCGTGGGAGTCGGCGTAGGTGTAGGTGTCGGCGTCGGGGTTGGAGTGGGAGTTGGTGTCGGAGTCGGCAACGGTTCAGTACCATCCGGGCCGGTTCCGTCGGGACCAGTACCGTCCGGACCGGTGCCATCAGGGCCAGTACCGTCCGGACCCGTACCACCTGGGCCGGTCCCACCTGGGCCGGTGCCGCCAGGGCCCGTTCCACCGGGTCCGGTGCCTCCTGGACCTGTTCCGCCGGAGCCCGTGCCCGTTCCGGGCAATGCACCAAGGTAGACCCGCACGCCGAACGTGGTGCCGATCGGCTCGACGACTGCGTTGGGGAACTCGATAAACGCCGCGTCGAGGCCGTCGTCGGCCACGCCGAGATAGTCCTTCTGGGCCTGAGTGAGTCTTATCTTAACGTAGTGCATCGCTCACCTGTGTTCAAGTGCCGCCATGACAAGCGGCGCGTCGGAGTCGGGGTTCGAGATGAAGCGGTCGAGGAGCCTGAGGTTTCCCGCGGAGTGCCTCCGGACGAAGTAGCTGTAGGACTGGCTTATCGCCGTGCAGGGGAACCGCAAATAACCGACGCCGTAGCAGAGAAGCGGACGTATCCCGTCGATCCAGGCCGAGCCAATCCGCCCCGGCTCAATCGGGACCGCCGCAATCGCCAGCTGCCAGAGGAACGGATGCGCAGGACGCCTGGCGGCAAATAGCCCCTCGCCTTCCATTCCAACGAGCCATAGAAGGCCAAACCGCGGGACGGTGATACCCTCGGTGTTCAGCACCTTGACGGTGTCCATTGCGGCGGGAGTGGCCGCGCCGGGTCGCAGGTTATGCTGCCGGGACTGGACGTACCGCGCGGCGTCGATAAAGGCGTTGTAGTCGCCTGCGCGTATCTTCAGCGAATCGCCCGGTGAGACCTTCCTCATCATATCTCCAGTGCCGAGAAATCCCTCGTCTCGTAGACCTGCTCAACGTAGACGGCCGCCGGGCGCTTTACGACAAAGCCTTCCGCTTCTGCGTCGGCGTAGAGCACCCAGAGGTAATGCCAACCGAGCTTGGCAATACCCGTTATTGAGCCGATGGCGAGATTCGAGCGGTTCGGGCTTGCGGAAAAGCGGTACGTGATCTCCCACTGGCCGCCTTGCTTCTGGGAGCCTGAAGCGCCTATGAAGAGGCACGTCCCGGCGGCAAACCCCCGGAATGCCGCGTCGTTCGTCGTGCTGCACAGGTTGAAGAGCGCAACCTTATATGCAAAGTCGACCTCCCCTGCATCCTTGTAGTGCGTCTCGGAGAACGAGAAGACGGGGACGTTTATGTCCACGCCGACGATCCGCTCGCCGTCAAACCCGATTGCGCCCTGGAGGTCCGGCGCGACGTAACCGCCGGCGGCGTAGCGGCCGACCGTGGCGATGGACTGCGTGATGTGCTGCGTCCCGCCGGAGATGTCGAACGTGAAGGAGTCGGCCACGGGGTTGTAGCTGTACGGCTCATAGTGGACGCGGATCTTCCATGTAGTCTCGTTGACGCGCTCCTCGATCCTTGTCGAGCACCGCGGCATCGAATTATAGGTCGTATGCGTCTGTGCCGCAGCCGCCGCGCGCACCTCCGCCTCGTCGGCGGCGTCGCGGACAAGATACAGGATGTCGGCCGACGGTGTGCTTGCCACAATCTCATCGTGCGCGTCAAAGAGTTCTTCTACGGTTGCCATTGGAACCTCAATCGAACACCGGCTGAAGGTCGTCCATCTTGCGGTTCATTGCGCTTGTGTTCTTGGCGGTCTCTTCGGTGGCCTGGGCCGTGCGCTCGGCCACGCTCGAACCGAACCCCATGCGCCCCAGCGCCGCAGCGGAAAACGTGCCCAGAACATCACCACTGAGAGCGCTCATCATCCTGCTGCCGGCGGACTGGAGTCTCTTCCGATAGTCCTCAACGCTGGGAGGAGCCTCTTCGCCGGCCTTGGCAGCGCCCCTGCCCCCCTTGGCCGCGGCAAGGGCTGCCTTCCATTCCCTGCGCGTTTTGGCAAGTTCGGCCTCGCTCTCGGCGAGCTGCCTGTCGTAGGCGGCACTCCGTTTCCGGTTGGCATCGCGCTCCGCCCTGTCTAGCTTCGTGAGCCTCTCGTCGTGCTCGTTCTCAATTCGCGCGCGGTTGCCCTCACGCTTGGTCTCTATAGCGGAAAGGTCCGCCTGTTCCTGCCTGTCGACGTCAGCATTGAGCTGGACGGTTTCCTCGTCGATGGACCGCTTCACCTCAGCGACAGCAAGCGTCTCATCGAAGAGGCCCATAAGGTCAATCCAGCGCTTGGCAAGCCACCCCTGTGTCGTATTCCAGGACCTCGTCACAAGACTCGTGAACCTGGCCCATGCGCGGCCCATAAAACCGAGCGTCTCGACCCACGTGGCCTTGAGCCCCGCCCAGCAAATCGTGAGTAGTTCGAGTGCACCGTCCGGTCGAGCATCGTCGAGACGTTGGCCATCTCTCTCTCGAAGTCAGTAAAGCTCTTTACGCCCGCCACAAGGGGCGTGGCAAGAACGGCGGAGAGCTTGGCCAGTCCCATCCCCATCCTGCGGGCGGATGCTCCGAAGGCCTTGAGCTTTCTCTGCGCACGCGCGAGGCCGCGGACGAGAGCACTGTCCTTCGTGTAGAGCTCGATGTAGGCGGCCCCCGCCCGGATGTCTCGTGCCGATGCCACCTGTTACTCTCCCTCGCCCAGGTCAGGCAGGACGTACCACCCATCAGGCAGGTCCATCCGCCCGGTGACGGGTTGGCCATCGCTGTCGAGAACCCAGACCCTGGCGCTCCGGACCGTTTCCCGCAGGCGGACAGGTGTTCCGTCAGGCACGTAGATCGTCCGCGTGGCGCAGCCGGAGAAGAGACACACGACAATAGGCACAAGCGGCCACAGGCGCCCGGTGCCCCAGGTTCGCCTGACGCGGTCGCGGAGCCCCTTTGAAAGTGCGGGGGCGCTCCTGCCCTCTTCAGAGGTGTCTTTCGAC
>JAGHCE010000174.1 GCA_021160625.1 Planctomycetota bacterium
GCCCGCCGCCGCCCCGCATATCGCCGCGTGCCGCACGAGGGTCGTCTCGAACCCGATCTTTGGCAAAATCCTGCCAACGTCCTGTCCGAGCCCGGCGCACACGCGCGACACAGGACCCACCATCCCGCCGCTGCCGCCGCTGGCAAGGACGATGCCCGCGGAAAAGAACTTCGCAATCGTTACCTTGAATGGAAGTCTCTTGTCGCCGGAGCGAACCGACTCGACGTAGGAAGGCATCCCCTCGCCGGCGGCCCCCGGAACGAAAAGATACAGCAGCGCAACCACAAGCGCACCGCCCAGCGGCAGCGCAAGGTAGAAAGTGCCCGTGTGCTGGTAGAGCATCTCTGCCGAGGCCGTGGCCATTCGCTTGAAAAGCACCACGGCGTACCCGCACAGCGGGCCGACAACTACGGCGATAATCGACCATCTGACCAACAGCGGCGTTCGCTTCAATGTATACCTCCCGTTTCGCAGTACTATCGGTATTTCAGGGGCCCTTGTTGAGCAAGCTCCCCGCCGACGCAGATACGCCTTGAATAAATCGGCGCGGTGCGGGTCTTTACGGTTGGTGATGAAAGGATTGCGAGTGATGCCGGTAGGAGGAGAGTGAGATGACCTACTTTACGAGGTTACGGGTGTCGGTGCTGGTGGCGGCCTTCGTCCTCGTTGCGGCCGTGGCGCAGGCGGCCGGAGAGAGGCCGAGGAGACCCCGTCGACAAAAGTCAAGGGCTGCCCCGGCCCTTCGGGGCCCAAGCGGCGTCGAGGAAAACCGCGCCGCCACGGCCGTTTCGCCGCCGGCCTCTTCGTCACCGAGGCGCGCACCTGCCCGCAAATCCCCAACGTCATCGCGAAGCGTCATTACGGCGAGGGTGAGGGTCACGAGGCTCCCCGCGTCGAAGCCTTCCGCGACCGCGAGGCGCAAGCGACCTTCGATGCGCATTTCTTCGGCCAGACCAGGGCCATCCCCCGGCAAGCGGCCCGACCTGGGCAAACCTGAAAGGCCGAAGGGCCGCCGCCGGACCTTGGCACCCGCGTTAAAGCCGGCAAGGCCGTCCAAGGCGCCGGCGCCGCGACGGAAGACATTGAAAATCTCCGTGAAGCCGCAGGCACGTGAGCGCAAGGTTTATAAAGGGGGCCTCTTTTCAAAGACTCCGAGGACGCCGAAGCGGCCGGCCGATACCGTCCGGACCGTGAGTCGGGCGAGCACAGTCAGGGTTGCAAGCTGGACCAACCGCAGCAGGAAACCCGTTGTACGCGGCACCGGGGCACTGGTTCCCAAACCGGTCACCGCCTGGCGAACCACGAAGGGGCCTGCCTCCGCCAGTATCCCCCCGCCGAGGTTCGATGCCAGGAAAACACCCGGCAGGAGGCCCGCGCCAAGCCGGGCCACAATGTGCAAGGCAGCACCGCGGCGCGTCAGCTGCGACTGCGGCGAGCACCACGGCCAGGAGCACCATCACGGGGACTCTGCCTGCGAATGTCACCACGATCATCACAACCACCGTCACGCCTGCCGGTGGCCGGAACTCTGCCGGCCCTGGTGGTGGCGTACGTGGGGATGCGGCTCGTGGTGGGGCCTCCTGTGGCATGACAGCCACTGGTCAATCAGTCTTTCGTCGATGAAGCCGGTAACCTACTGCCCGACACGCACCGTCTACGTCGAGAGGCCCGTGGAACGTTACGTCATCTACAGGCCGGCGCCGGTGGTGAGGGTTGTCGAGACGTACGACGAGATCGACCGGCTGATCGACGTTCTCAAGTACGCCGCCGTAGAGGACCGCCGCGATGCCGCCGAGGACCTGGGCCGGCAAAAGACCCTGAGGGCTCTCTACCCCCTCATCTACGCCCTCGAGTACGACGAGGATTCGCTCGTGAGATTTTACGCGGCCAGGTCACTCGGCAAGATCGCCTCCCGCGACGCCCTGCCGGCGCTTAGAAAGGCGGCCCGCGAGGACCCGGAGGAATTCGTCCGCACCGAGGCCCGGGACGCCGTCGACGACATTTTGGACTAACCCCCTCTTCCCTGGGTGCCCCGGTTCCTCTGCAAGAGGGCCGGGGCGCATCCACCGGGGCGACCTCCGGCGCGCGTCTTGCCGGATTTGGTGCTTGCCGGGCGGTCTTTCTTGTCATATCATCACGATTGTATCGCGCAGGCAATCCATGGCGGCCGGATACGGCTCTATCGGACGCCTGAGCGCCTGCGGCAGTGTTTCCCCCTGACCAGGCGGGGGTAAGTGATGCACAAGTCAAACGGCGCGCCTCTCTTCGAGGTCAAAGACCTCCGGAAGACGTACCGGGTGGGCGAGGTCACGGTCGAGGCGCTGAGAGGCATAAACCTCGATGTGATCGAGGGGCGTTTCGTTGTGATTCCCGGCCCATCGGGGTCGGGCAAGAGCACGCTGCTCAACATCATCAGCGGCATCGACACGCCCACGGCGGGCCGGGTGTTCTTCCGAGGGGAAGACCTGTCGGGCTACGGCGAGCGCTTGCTCACCCGGTACCGGCGCAATCACGTCGGCTTCGTATTCCAGTTCTACAACCTCATTGCGAGCTTGACCGCCGGGGAAAACGTCGAGATGGCCACCGAAATCAGCGACGAGCCGATGGGGGCGGCCGAGTCATTGGCGCTGGTGGGCCTCGGGGAAAGGCGGACCCATTTCCCGTCGCAGCTTTCCGGCGGCGAGCAGCAGCGCGTCGCCATCGCCCGCGCGCTGGCCAAGCGCCCGGACGTGCTGCTGTGCGACGAACCGA
>JAGHCE010000237.1 GCA_021160625.1 Planctomycetota bacterium
CGCAGCCACTCGTGGAGTTCTATATGCGTAACGATTTTCAGAATTCCGGTCGGGTTTGTCCCCTTGGGGGCCGGATTTGCCCCTTTGGTATTGTGGAGGGATAGATGAGCGAAGAACTGGACAACACGATCCGAGAGAACGCTGCTGGGCCGAAGCGGGCGGCGGGAGATTCCGGCTCGATGGAGCAGCACAGCCTCACTGACCAGATCGAGGCCGACCGGTACCTGGCGTCAAAGACCGCAGCCCGGTCGGGGAGCCTCGGGATTCGTAAGACCAAACTCGTTCCGCCGGGGGCAGCATGAGACTGTCAGACCATCAGACTATCCGGCTATCAGGAAAAGGCGTCCATTCCGCCGGCCCTGACAGCCTGAAAGCCTGGAGCCTGATAGCCTGTTTGCGGAGCAAACCATGACCACTGCTGAGAAGAAGCCTGTTGCCTTGAGCCGCCTGCAGGCGCTGCCTGTCAGGCGTGTGCGGGGACGCTTTGACTCGGCCGTGACGACCGACGACAACCGCCGGCACTGGGCGAATGCCGATTCGCTCTCGGCCGACGCGGCAGCGAATTCCGAAGTCCGGAGGATTTTACGCAACCGCGCCCGGTACGAGGTGGCGAATAACTCATACGCTCGCGGGATAGTGTTGACCCTGGCCAACGATTGCGTCGGCACGGGGCCGCGCCTCCAGATATTGACCGGGAACGATTCCCTCAACCGCGAGATCGAGCGCGAGTTCGACCGCTGGGCGCGCCAGGTGAGCTTACCTCAGAAACTGCGCACAATGCGGATGGCAAAGGCGACCGACGGCGAGGCCTTCGCGATCCTCGTCAACAACCCCGGCCTCGACCACTGCGTCTCACTCGACCTGCGACTCATCGAGGCGGACCTCGTGACGAGCCCCTCCCAGTTGCTTCTCGACGAGCGCGAGGTCGACGGTATCCGGCTCAATGCATTCGGGAATCCGGTTGCCTATCACGTCCTGAAGAGCCATCCGGGGTCAAACACCTGGCGGCCGCGGCAGGACTATGTGACCGTCCCGGCTGAGCACGTCATACACGCCTTCAGGCAGGAGCGCCCCGGACAGCACAGGGGCATACCGGAAATCACGCCGGCGCTGCCGCTACAGTCCTCTCAGCAACCTGTAGGCACCCTTGAGGCATGGATTCACGACCGCACCGGTAGCTGCGCCGACTATGCCAGGCAGGATGGTGATCGCCGCCACGGGACCGTATCCTGGCCGGACCTTGTCGACTAGTTCACCAATGGTCTCAGACAGGGCATCGGCAGGTATCTTCAAACAAATAAGCGCGGCAACGGAGCCACCGAGAACCGCAGTGACGAGCCACAGGACGATTCTGATCACAACCGGGATGCTCTTGATGTCTTCATCGGGTATCGTGCCCATTGATCGCTCCTTCTCAAAGTAGTTGTGCGCCTGCGCAATGTGTTGCAGGCAGGCTCCTCGGTACCAGGACGGCACGCCACTGGCGTGCCAAGCTTGGCTCATTGATTCCCACAACGACGTATAAGAACCCCTAACATCCCTGCAACTTCCTGCGAGAAAACAGTGAACCGTTAAACGGCCGTTCTACAACACTGTTACAGCCACATAGTTCCCTACTGGCGCGAGGAAACAACGATAAAGTCAATGAAGACCTAATCGTTTAGCCCCGGCCATTCCCGCGCGTCGTTTTCCACCTCGTCGAAGGCACTCTGAATCTCATAGAGAAGATATGCCTTATGAGACTTGAGCCACTCCGATGTGTCACCATTCTCAGGCGTCAGTCGCAGCTTCCAAACGCCGTCTTCTGGTGTGAACACAAGTGTTTTGAGGACAGTCTTCTCGTTCGATACTTGTCTGGGTTCACCGTTCAGCAGGAGTGCGAGTAACTCGTCGGCACCCCCTTCGTGCAAACCGAGGCCTTCGGAAATCTTATTCCAGAACAACTGAGCGACACCAGCGTCGAAATTGGTCCTCAAAAGGCTCGGCGTTATCGCTTCTCTGAAATACTTAGGATACCTACGCTCCATATCCTTAACTTTCGTAAGCATGAGTTTACACGTGCTCCTTATAAACTCGGCGTAGTCTCGCGCAATCACACGATCTCCTTCTGTCAGAAACGACATGAAACCGTCAAGGTCGTTCTCCAGCATCGCCTCACGTAGCTTCTGCATCGTTTGGGCAACGTCGGGATACTCGACGTCTATCTCCTCTTCAAGGAAATTGACCATTACTCTGGCCTCGAGATTACGCCTGATCTCGATTCGCTTTTGAAGGCGCTTGCCCAGCGCGGCGAAAGAGACCTCGTAGAAACCTATCGCCAGGTCCGCATGTCTCCAAATGGGCACATCCTTGTGGACATTGCGCAAGCCGATGTCGCCACAGGTAATCTCGCATTCTACCGGCAGTGATCGAACGACCAGCACACCTGCCTTCTTTGCAAGTTTCGGAGCTCGAAAGAGGGTTACCTCGCCCGCAACGACCTTCACCTTGGCTTCAGCTGATTCGAAGCCCTCCTTCACAAGCGTGAGCCTGTATTCGCCAGGGCGCAGATCTTGGACAACCAATCCACCGAGCTGTGCCGAAGCTCGCCCAACATCCTTCCCATTCACGAGAACCCTTATACCCTCCTCGCAATTCACTTGGAGATAGCCAACGTTCCGGTCAATGTCAATTTCCTTCCCCTGTATGCCCGGCATCCTCAAGCAGGTTACCACTGCGGTGCAAGTGAGCAACCCGATTACCAGTCTCCATCGCATCGTCGTCCTCCTTCAGGTGCGACATGTGTGTCCCCTGCGCTGCAGTTCCGTCAGTCCGTGGCCGGCCGGTCACCTTACCTCTTCACCGGGGTGTCCGGAATCAGTTCGCCCATCATGCTCAATACGCACGTCGGCCTGGCCTGACCGCCTTTCGATCGCCAGTTCGAGGAGATACACGAAATACGGCCCGCATTCCGATTGCGGGTACTCGCCTACGCTGAAGAAGTTATGCGGTTCCCGGTACACTGTTCCGAAATCCTCGTCCCGCACCTTCTTGAAGAACTCGGCTCGGGCCGACTCCCGATTCCCGAAGTCCTCGAACTCCTTGCCTAGGTCGAGAACACAGAACTTCACGCCGTCTCGCTTTATCTCCTTGCCCCAAGCATCTTCGAAGGCCTCGAAGACCCCCGGCTCTTGCCACTGGGTATTCTTGTCCTGACCGAACTTCAGCAGGTGGCTGAAGTCGAATGCTCGTTTGTTCATGAGGTAACGAGGATGCCGGACCTCTATCCTCTGCACCTTCTCGATGTCATCAACGGGTTTGATCCAGGAGGTGTGCACGTCGACGTGGTCCGGCGCGCCCAAGGACCAGGGATACTCCTTCTGCCATGACAGCGCGAAGACCACGATGCCGTCCCGGCCGGAGACAGCGGTCATCTCGAACTGGCGCTCTTGCGGCTCGTATGGAACCCCCACCTCTTCTCCGGCGGTGCCGATGCGTTCTTCCGTGTACTCGCCTTTCAGACTGACCTGCGCGCCTTCGAGCGGCATGCCGGTCTCGGCATCTGTCAGCTCGATACGGACAGCGACCGTGCGGGGTTTCTCAGAACGGTTGTAGATCGTCGAATCCCACTTGCCGGCGTGCCACGTTCGTGCGTGAGGTCCGGCGTCCCCGGCCAATACGGTTCCAGCAACGAGAAAGGCAAGGACTACCTCAACATAGGCTGCAGGCTTCATTCGCGTTCTCCTGCAATAAGTGCTTCAGTGCCATGCCAACACGCACGGCCCATTGCTCTGCCCCCATTTTATGTACCAGCTGCTATGAGAGTCAACGACTTTTCTGGGCTTGCCCCCTTTTCTGTACCAACCCGAATGAGAGTTTTCCATTTGAGTCATCCTGCTGAGGCGCTGTATTCCTGAGGCTGGAGCGTAGCGGAAGGCGAGGGAATGCAGCGTGCCGCGAACTCCGCCGGCGTCCGGTACCCCAGGCTCGAGTGCGGACGTCCCCCGTTGTAAAAATCCCGCCACGCGTGCGCCAAGGCCCTCGCCTCCCGCACATTGGCAAACTACTCCACGTTCAGAAACTCGTCCCGCAGCCGCGACCCGAACGCCTCCGCATATCCGTTCTCCCAGGGGCTCCCTGGCTCAACGTAAAGCGTCTGGACCGGCGACCTTGTGAAACTGAACCGCGCCGTCTACGACAAGCTCATCTCGCGCCCCTGTATCGCGCAGCATGAGACTGTCAGACTATCAGACTGTCAGGCTATCAGGTCAGGAGAAGTCAGGGTTCCATGACAAATCGTCGGCCGGAGGTCGACACCGACAGTCCTGACAGTCTGAAGGACTGAGAGTCTGAACCCCTAAGGCGAAGGAGCGAAGCGAATGAGCATCAAGCTCGGTATGGACGCAAGACTCTATTTCTGTGCGGCGGGAATGGGCGGCAGCCCTACGTGGACCGAACTCACGAACGTCAAGGACGTGACGCTCAACCTCGAAACCGGCGAGGCGGACGTCACGACGCGCGGCAATGCCGGCTGGCGCGCAAGTGTTGCGACGTTGAAAGATGGCTCAATCGAGTTCGAGATGGTATGGGACACCGAAGACGCCGGCTTCACCGCCATAAAGGACGCCTACTTCAACAACACGGCCATCGCCTTTGCGGTAATGGACGGTCGTTTAGAGACTGCCGGCTCCCAGGGGCTCCAGGCGGACTTCACGATCACGAACTTCAGCCGCAACGAGCCCTTGGAAGAGGCGCTCACGGTATCGGTGACGGCCAAGCCCACATACTCCACGGTCGCGCCGGCGTGGGTAACGGTGGCCTGATGGCCACAGGCTTTCAGGCTTCGGACTTTCAGGCTTTCAGGAGGGGCGCAATGAACGGATCAACGCTGAGAGAACCTTCGATGCCTCGGTCACCTTCTCCTTCAGCTCAGACACGTCGTCTGTCTTCAGGAAACCAAGACGCTCCGCCAAGGAGACCTGGTACTGCAGCTCACACAACGAGCCATACGCGATACCCAGGAAGCGAAGGTACTCCGCTTCGGTCTGGCGTGCGCATCCTTCAACGATGTTCGAAGGCACCGAGACCGCCGCACGGCGCATCTGCGACGTCAGGCCGTACTGCTCGTCTTTCGGGAGGGAGCGTGTCGCTCGATAGACCATCACGGTCACTTCATCCGCCAGTTCAAACGCGCGCAGTTTCGTGTGATCCCGCATATCGTCTTTCTCTTCCTGACAGTCTGAATGCCTTGAGCCTGATAGTCTACAAAAACCGGAGGTTTTTGCCATGAAGACCTTCAAAGATAACGCGGGGCGTACCTGGACTGTGCAGATTGACGTAGCCGCCATTAAGCGCGTGAGATCGCTTCTTGATGTTGACCTCTTGGACGCTGTCGAGGGGAGCCTCCTCGAACGCCTGGTAACCGACCCGGTGCTTCTCTGCGACGTGATCTACGTCGTATGCAAGCCGGAGGCCGACGCGGGAGGCATCACTGACGAGGACTTTGGCAGGGCCATGGCCGGCGACGCGGTTGAACACGCGACGACGGCGCTTCTGGAGGACCTGACCGATTTTTTCCCTTTGGCGAGGCGGCGCCTTCTGAAGAAAGCGCTCGCCAAGCTGAGGGACCTCGAGGCGAGGGCGCTCGAAGTGGCCGAGACGAGGCTCGACAGCCCCGAACTCGAGGCCGAGATGCAGGCGGCGCTGGCGAGTATTGGAAGCTCATCTGGCAGTTCGCTGGAATCGTCGGAGTCGACCCAGGCCCCTTAACGCTCAGGGAACTCCTCTGGATGGGGGAGGCCAGGAGCAAGGAGGCGTGGGCACATACGTCGGCGGTTCTTGCGATGACGGCAAATATCAATCGCGACCCGAAGAGGACAAAGGCGTTTAAGCCCGCTGACTTCAACCCGTACGAGGTCGCAAAACAGAAGGCCGTAACGGGCAAAGCGGATATCTCGGTTCTTAAGGACGTTTTTGTGAAGAAGGAGGACGGTAAATGAACGCGAATGAAACGGTGGAACTCGTCTGGTTGGCACTGAACTCACCTGTAGGCTACATGGCGGCAGCGGGGATCTTGCTCTGGCTCTTGAACCGCCTCTACGCGGAGAAACCGGCGTGGGCCGCCTACGAGGGGACGATCATCTCAGGCATAAAGTTCGCCGAGAAGGAGATCCCCGACGGCACGGAGAACTCCGGTTTGGAGCGCCTCGACCTGGCCTTGAAATACGTTCTAAACGTCTACGAAGCCCTCCGGGGCAAGCGGGCTTCCGGCGCGACGGAGGCAGATCTTAAGGAAGGCATCCAGATCGTCCACAACAGGCTCGAAGTGGCGGGGACATTATGATCAGACTGTCAGACTTCAGGCCTTCAGACTATCAGGAACAGCGTCGGGCGAAGGCCGACACCGCTTGGCTTGACAGCCTGACAGCCTTGAGCCTGAAAGCCTGTGCGAAGGAGCGGAGCGAATGAGCGCAATTGTGACGCTAGTTGTTGCGATCCTTCGTGCGTTCCTGCCCGCGCTCGTGAGGGAGTCGAAAGACACCTCTGAAGAGGGCAGGAGCGCCCCCGCACTTTCAAAGAGGCTCCGCGACCGCGTCAGGCGAACCTGGGGCACCGGGCGCCTGTGGCCGCTTGTGCCTATTGTCGTGTGTCTCTTCTCCGGCTGCGCCACGCGGACGATCTACGTGCCTGACGGAACACCCGTCCGCCTGCGGGAAACGGTCCGGAGCGCCAAGGTCTGGGTCCTGGACAGCAATGGCCAGCCCATGGACCTGCCTGATGGTTGGTACGTCCTGCCAGACCCGGGCGAGGAAGAGTAACAGGTGGCATCGGCGCGAGACATCAGGGCAGGGGCAGCCTACATCGAGCTCTACACGAAGGACAGTGCTCTCGTCCGCGGCCTCGCGCGTGCGCAGAGAAAGCTCAAGGCCTTCGGAGCATCCGCCCGCAGGATGGGGATGGGACTGGCC
>JAGHCE010000245.1 GCA_021160625.1 Planctomycetota bacterium
TTATGAGGTCGAGGTAAACCAGGATAATCGAAAGAAAGGCAGTTGATGGCAGCAAATGTCGCAGTCGTGGGCGCTACGGGCGCCGTCGGGCAGACGATGCGGGAAGTCCTCGAGGAGAGGGACTTTCCGGTCGGGCGGATCAAGTTCCTGGCGTCGGGCAGGTCGGCCGGCAGTGAGGTCGCATTCCGGGGAAAGGCGTACACGGTCGAGGAGCTTGGGGAGGGGTCCTTCGAGGACGTGGACATTGCGCTCTTTTCCATTCCGAAGGACTTGAGCCGCAAGTTTTCACCCATAGCCGCCCGAAGCGGCGCAGTCGTCGTGGACAATTCGAACGCCTTCCGGATGGACCCGGAAGTGCCGCTCGTGGTGCCGGAGGTGAACGCCCACGCGATAGCCGATCACAAGGGCATTATAGCCAACCCGAACTGCTCGACCATCCAGATGGTGGTGGCCCTCAAGCCCATATACGACGCTGCCGGGATCACCAGGATCGTGGTCACCACTATGCAGGCGGTCTCCGGGACCGGCCGGGAGGCGATAGAGGAGCTGGAGCGGCTTTCACGGGCCGCCCTTGACGGCACCCAGGTCAAGCCTGAGGTTTACCCCTTCCAGATAGCCTTCAACTGCCTGCCGGAGATTCCCAACCGCAAGCCCTTCGGCCCCGGCGGCTACACCGAGGAAGAAATAAAGATGGTCAACGAGACCCGCAGGATACTGGGGGACTCCTCCATACAGCTGACGGCCACCTGCGTGCGGGTGCCGGTTTTTATCGGCCACAGCGAGACGGTTAACATCGAGACCAAAACCAAGCTGACTGCCGAGGATGCCAGGGCGCTCCTGGCGAAGGCACCGGGGGTGCGCGTCGTCGACGACCCCGCCGGCGGGGTTTACCCCACTGCGCTTGACGCCGCCGGCAACGACCAGACCCTCGTCGGCCGCATCCGCGAGGACCTTTCGGTGGAATGCGGACTCAACCTCTGGGTGGTCTCGGACAACCTGCGCAAGGGCGCCGCCACCAACGCCGTGCAGATAGCCGAGTATCTCCTGTAGGCCGATCCGGGGGGCCCTTGTGCCGGAAGACGGGAAAGCAGGCGGGTCCGGGAAGCGAAACATCAAGCTCACCATCGAGTACGACGGGACCGACTTCTCCGGCTGGCAGCGCCAGCCGAGCCGCCGTACCGTGCAGCAGCATATCGAGGAGGCGATAGCAACGGTCACCGGAGAGCGGGTGCACCTGTTGGCCTCGGGCCGCACGGATGCCGGTGTCCATTCCGAGGGGCAGGCGGCCAATTTCAGGACGGCAAGTACGCTTACCCCCCGGAGGTTCGTCGGCGCGATAAATGCAAATATCGACTTCGACGCGGCCGTAATCGACGCTCGGGAAGTGCCGTGGTCCTTTCACGCCGTCCGCGACGCCGATGCCAAGCTCTACCGGTACCGTATCTCGACAAGGCCGGTGCGGCCTGTGATCAAGAGGCGTTTCGTCCATTATGTGAAGGGGACATTCGACGTCGAGGCGTGCAAGCGCGCCGCGCGGCACCTCGTGGGGACGCACGATTTCAACTCGTTTCGCGCCGAGGGCCGTGTCGTCAAGAACGCCGTGCGAACGATCCGGCGGATCGATTTTGAGCAGGAGCCCGATGGCCTGGCAATGTGGTTTGAAGGCAACGGTTTCCTGTATATGATGGTAAGGATCATCGTTGGAACGCTCTTGGAGGTCGCCCGTGGAGCATTGAGGCCGGACGACATCCCGGCCATTCTTGCGGCACGCGACCGCAGCGCCGCCGGCCCCACGGCTCCCCCGAGGGGGCTCTGTCTTGTAGAGGTCCATTACCCGGATGAGGTGCTCGAGTGCCGAAAGTAGTTCACATCATCACGCGGCTGATATTGGGAGGGGCGCAGGAAAACACCCTTTACACGGTGGAGGGTTTCAACGACAGGGAGGGCTGGGAGACGCTTCTGGTTACCGGGCCGGCGCTCGGCCCGGAGGGGGAGCTCTTGGAGCGCGCGGCGAGAAACGGCGTGCGCCTCGAGATAGTCGAGCCGATGCGGCGGGCGATAAACCCGTTTCGCGATGTTGCGGCGTACATTGCCTTGAAAAAAATCCTCAAGCGCGAGCGCCCGGACATCGTCCACACACATTCGAGCAAGGCCGGCATCCTGGGCCGTGCGGCCGCGCGCGCGGCCGGCGTGCCGGTGGTGGTTCACACGATTCACGGGCTGCCCTTTCACCCCTACCAGTCGAGACTTGCCAACCGCGCCTACATCCTGATGGAGAAAAGGGCTGCCCGCTGGAGTGACTCGATCGTGACCGTCTGCGACGCGATGGCCGAAAAGGCCGCCGCCGCTGGCGTCGCACGGCGCGAGAAGTTCACTACCGTCTACAGCGGGATGGAGGTGGAGACCTTCCTCGACGCGAAGGCGACGAGAGCCCGCGTGCGTGAGAGGCTCCGGGTTGCGCCGGACGCGCCGGTCATCGGCAAGGTGGCGAGGCTTTTTTCACTCAAGGGCCACAAGTATTTCATCGAGGCAATGCCCGCCGTCCTGAAAGAGTTTCCCGAGGCGGTGTTTCTCTTTGTGGGAGACGGTCTGCTGCGGGAGAGGCTTGCGGCCCAGGCGCGCGAGATCGGCGTTCTGGACAGGATGGTTTTTGCGGGCCTCGTGGAGCCGGCCGAGGTCCCCGCTATGATAGGGGCGATGGACGTGCTGGTGCACTGCTCACTTCGCGAGGGACTGGCGCGGGTGCTGCCGCAGGCGCTGCTTGCCGGGGTGCCGGTCATCTCGTATGACATTGACGGGGCAGGGGAGGAGGTGGTGCCGGGGCAGACGGGGTGGTTGCTGCGGCCCAAGGAGGTCGAGGGGCTCTCCTCGGCGATAGTGGAGGCGCTGCGGGACCCGGAGAAGTCCCGGCGGATGGCTGAGCGCGGCAGGGTGATATGCCGGGAGAGGTTTACCGTGCAGGCGATGGTCGATGCGCTGGAGGCGCTTTATAACAGGCTTCTTTCGGACCGCTGACCTGAAGATTTGCGTTCGCGTTGCGGCTACTCTTTCTGGTCGTCATTATCGAAATAGCGGAACTGCTTGAAGTCCTGCTCGGCTTTTTTCAAGACCTCGGCGTTTTCCTGTTTCTGGTGTTCCGGGTTGACGTCTTCGGTGGCCTCTGGTTCTTGGCTGTCTTCCGGCTCCGGCTGAGTATCTTCGGCGTCTTCGGCGGCCTCGGTGTCTTCCTGCTCTCCCTGTTGCGGGGCGAGGTTTTCCGAGAGGTCGGTGTTCTCCATTTCCGCGACGATGTCCTCCATAGAATCCCCGGCGGCCATTATGGCCTCTGAGAGGTCGAGCGTTTCGCTGCCTTCCTTTTCCACCCTTTTTTTGGAAAACTGGGGAGGAGCGGTTACGTCCGCCATAGCCTCCTGCGTTTCATCGGGTGTTGCCTCTGCCTCTGCGTGCTTTCCGACGTGGGCCCGGGCGAACTTCTCCTTTATGACCTGCTTGACTTCGCTGACCATCCCGACGTAAACCTGGGCGGTGCATTCGCTGCGCCTTTCTATCTCGTCGATGACGTCCTGGTCTAGGAGGCCCGCAATCACCACGCTGAGAACGTCACCGAAGCGGTCTATCGGCACGAAAAGATTCCTTTCGAGCGCCCTCAAGTCGAATAGGGTCAGCATCTCCGGTGCGATGTAGTAGTGCAGTACCGATATGTAGGGGAAGGAGAACTGCGTTGATATCGTCCGCGCGACGTCGGACTCCGTGACGAAGCCCTTGCGCACGAGGATGTCGCCGATGAGCTCGCCGGTCTGCTCCTGTTCTTCGAGGCCCGTCTGGAGGTGCTCCTTGTTAATAAGCCCCTCTTGCAGCAACAGTTCCCCGAGTCGCTTTTTTGTCATTCGGCGAATGTTAGCCATAGGACGTTTCCGAAGGACCCTCGTTTGCAGAGAGAAATCTACCTTGCAAAGGCACCGACGTCAAGTAAAATCCACGGTTGCGTTTCCGTTGCTCCTTGCTGTGTAACAAGTTACGGCTCGCCAGCCCGTTGTTTCGGGGATGTTCGAATGTTTACAGGAATAGTGCAGAACACAGCCGCGATCACCGCAATCTCGCCGCGGAGCCCGGGGGCGGTGCTCAAGGTCGCCAATCCGTTCGGCCAATGTCCTCAGCCCGGAGAAAGCATCAGCGTAGACGGCGTCTGCCTGACAGTAGTATCGGCAAACGAGCGGGAAATATCCTTCGATCTGAGCGAGGAGACACTGAAAAAAACCGTTTTCTCCTCTGCACGACCGGGCAGGAAGGTTAACCTCGAACGGGCGCTCAAGGTGGGGGATTCCATTTCAGGGCATTTTGTGACGGGGCATATCGACGGTGTCGCACAGGTTCTTAGCCTTCGCCGGCAGGGCGCCTTTGCCGAGCTTCTGATCAAGGTGCAGGACAACATTGCCCCTTGGCTTGTTCCGAAGGGGTCGGTCGCCGTCAACGGCGTGAGCCTTACGGTCGCCTCACTGGAAAGGAGCGCTTTCACGGTGGTCGTCATTCCGGAGACGCTTGCCCGAACGAACCTGGGCGCCCTCAGGGCCGGGGACGCGGTGAA
>JAGHCE010000252.1 GCA_021160625.1 Planctomycetota bacterium
AACCTGAAGCATCGAGGCACCGCAGACGGCCAGGGCAATGTGCTCCTGGCGGTCGAGACGGTCCCTTCGGGAACGAAGTTCCTGGGAGCGCAGATGATAATCTCGAAAGCAGGATACGGCAAGCAGTCCCTCAGGATTATGCCGCATTTCCTGACCCCCAACAGCTTCGGTCTGTGCGTCACCCTGGAGAAGATCCCTTAGAGCCTGTTCCGGTAGACATCGCGGCGGCGGCGCCCGCATACTGCAACACGCCCGTACGAAGGAGACAAGTATGACTGAGAAACCGCTCCGGATAATGGCGATTGGGGCACACCCGGACGACTGCGACGTCAAGGTGGGGGGCATAGCGCTTCTCTACCGGCGCCTGGGCCACCAGGTCAAGTTCGTCTCGGTTACCAACGGCGACACCGGCCACCACGAGATGGGCGGAGGGCCGCTGGCAAAACGCCGCTTCGCCGAGGCGCAGGCCTCAGCCGAAATCGCCGGAATTGAATACGACGTCCTCGATATCCATAACGGCTCGCTCGAACCGAACCTCAAGAACAGGTGGACAATCGTCCGCATGATCCGCGAGTTCGAGCCGGACCTCGTCATCACCCATAGGCCCAACGACTACCACCCTGATCACCGTTATACATCCCAGATTGTCCAGGACTCGGCCTATACCGTCACGGTTCCCAACGTACTCGCCCTCACGCCGCATCTTCGGTACAACCCCGTCTTCGCCTATGTGAGTGACAGATTCAAAAAGCCCTGCCCCTTTACCCCCGACATCGTCGTCGGTATCGATGACGTGGTCGACGACAAGGTCCGGATGCTGGACTGTCACGTCAGCCAGTTCTATGAGTGGCTGCCGTACAACCAGGGCAAGGACAACGTTCCGGAAGGCCCCGCCGAGCGCGTCAAGTGGCTTTTCGAATGGCGAACGCCGGCGTTTGCCGAGGAGGCCGAGAAGTACCGGGACGTACTGGAAAGGCTTTACGGCGCCGAGCGAGCCGCCCGGATAAAATACGCCGAGGCCTTGGAGGTCTGCGAGTACGGCGCGAAGCCTGCCGACGAGGACATTTCGACGCTCTTTCCTTTCTTCGGCGACTGAAAGAAACCCCGCCCCGCCGTATGCCGCCATAATCACGTTTTGCGTGCGCCAAGGCGCACCCTACACAGCCACCAGCGCCACATTTTCACGTAGGGCGCGGCTTGCCGCGCGCGGAATAAACGTTCGGCAGACAAGAATGTCCGCCCTACGTAGCCACCAGTGCCACATTGCAGTCGTAGGGGCGAGGCACGCCTCGCCCGCAGAAGGTCAGATGATTGCCGCAGACAACGTCTGCGGCCCCCCGTAGCAAAAAGGGGGCGAAGCCCTCCGAAGCCCTCTTGACGGCGTTGACAGGTACGGCGGCGGGGCTTATGATTGCGTTATCCAGGATCCGGATTGCTTCCACACAGGGGAATGAGAATGGCACAGCTTTCGGGTAAGGCCCTCGTCGCACAGTCCGGGGGCCCCACAACGGTTATCAACTCATCGCTCTGCGGTGTCATAGAGGCGTCCCTCGAAGCCGACGAGATCGATGGCGTCTACGGCGCGCACAACGGCGTGCTCGGCGTGCTCACCGAGGACCTCTTCGACATAACGAAAGAAAAGTCCGAGACGATTTCGGGCCTGCGCCGCACCCCTTCGGCGGCCGCGGGCTCCTGCCGGTACAAGCTCAAGTCCCTCGATGAAAACCGCCGCGACTACGACCGGATACTCGAGGTCTTCAAGGCGCACAATATCCGCTACTTTTTCTACATCGGCGGGAACGACTCGATGGACACCGCCGACAAGGTGGCGGCGCTGGCGGCCGAAGAGGGTTACCATCTGCGAGTGATGGGTGTACCCAAGACCATCGACAACGACTTAGCCGAGACCGACCACACGCCGGGCTACGGCAGCGAGGTGAAATACCTGGCAACCACGGTGATGGAATCCGGCCGCGACACCGAGGCCCTCTCAACCTTCGACACCTGCACGGTCGTCGAGGCGATGGGCAGGAACGCCGGCTGGATCGCCGCGGGCGCGGCCGTCGCCCACAGGGACGACCAGGACGCTCCGCACCTGGTTTACGTTCCCGAGATTCCCTTTTCCCTCAAGCGCTTCATCAAGGACGTCAAGCAAACCCATAAGCGCCTCGGCCGCGTTGTGATACTGGCAAGCGAGGGCCTCAAATACGCCTCCGGCGAATACATCACCACGCAGAAAGGCGCCCTCGCAAAGGACGCCTTCGGCCACGTGCAGTTGGGCGGAGTGGCCGAAACACTAAAGAGTATCATCGAAACCGAGGCGGGTCTCAAGTGCCGCTACAACAAGCCGGGGACCGCCCAGAGAAACGCGATGCACTTTGCGAGCCTGACGGATTCCGACGAGGCGTACGCCGTCGGCGCCGAGGCCGTAAGGAAGGCCGTCGCCGGGCAATCGGGTTTTATGGTAACGATTGTGCGCGAAAGCGACGAGCCCTACAGGTCCACGACGGGCCTGGCAACGCTTTCGGCGGTCGCCAACGGCGAGAAGTTCCTGCCGCGCGACTTTATGAACGAGGCGGGCAATCACATCACCGACAAATGCCGTCGCTACGTACAGCCGCTTCTTACGGGCGAAGTGCCGATAAGAGTCGGCGGCGACGGCCTGCCGGAGTACGTCCGGTTCGAGCGGTTCGCGGTCTCGCCTGCAACCGGCCGCCGGTTCCAGGTTGGATAACAGGACCCGCCGCAGGGAGGGTAACACGTGGAAAAATTTGTTATCGAGGGAGGCGCGCCTCTTCGCGGTACGGTCCGGATAGGAGGGGCGAAAAACGCGGCCCTGCCCATAATGGCGGCTGCGATGCTGGCCGACGGCCCGGTTACCCTG
>JAGHCE010000178.1 GCA_021160625.1 Planctomycetota bacterium
CACCGGAACCCTCGCCGGCCGGCGCCGCGTCCGGGGCCGAGCCCGGCGGCAGTAACGAGCAAGGCGCTCCTGCAACGGCGCCGGCCGGCGAGGGTTCCGGTGACGCACAAGCGCCGCCGTCGCCGCCGGAGGGTGGGTAGCGCCTGGTTGTCCGGCCGTGTGGGCTCCGGGCGGTGTTGGTTCGGGGGATGTGATTTTGACCGAGCAGAAAAGCATTGAGGAAATCCTCGTGGAGGACTCTGCGTTGCTTGAGGGGCACTTCAAGCTTCGTTCCGGGATGCACTCCTCGAGGTATCTTCAGTGCGCCAGGGTTCTCGAACATCCCGCGCATGCAGAGATGATCGCGCGTAGGCTGGCGGCCGGTCTCGGGGACGTCCGGGTGGACGTGGTTGTCGGCCCGGCCACCGGCGGGATCATAGTGGCCCACGAGCTGGCGCGCGCACTTGGGTGCAGGAGTATCTTCGCCGAACGGGTCGAGGACGTTTTCTGTTTGCGCAGGGGCTTTGCACTGGCAGCCCCAGAGCGCGTCGCAGTGGCCGAGGACGTCATAACCACCGGAGGCGCGGTCAAAGAGGTCATCGCGCTGGTGAGGGCAAGCGGCGCAGACGTAGTTGCCGTAGCGTCTGTAGCCGACCGGTCCGGTGGAAATCCGTTCGACGTGCCGTTTCACTATCTTTACAGGTTCGAAGCGCCTGCATGGGACCCTTCGGAGTGCCCCTTGTGCAGGGAAGGCAGGCCCGTCGAGAAGCCGGGTTCGCGCAGGGAGGCAGGGACATAATGACCTGTTCGATGACGGGTTTTGGAAGGGCGCAGAGGTCCACGGGGCGCTACGCCGTAGACATAGAGATTCGCAGCCTCAACAATCGGTATCTCAAGGTCCGGCTGCGCGTTCCTTCCGCCATATCGAACTTCGAGGCCCAGATAGAGAACCTCGTGCGGTCGCGGCTCTCGCGCGGAGCGGTGGATATGTGGGTCAGGATAACGGACCTTGCCCCTGCCGCCGGGTACACGCTGGATATGGATATGGTGCGTCGGTACCGGGAGTTTGCATCGACGCTGGAGGCCGAGCTGGGCATTCACGGGGAGATCGGTCTTTCGGACTACATAATGTTGCCGGGGGTGATTTCCACGGGCGGGGATGACTCCGGTGTGCCGGACGAGCTCCGGGCCGTGGTGATGGACCTTACTGGAGAGGCGATCGGCTCCCTCGAAGAAATGCGTATGCGCGAAGGCCGCGCTCTCTCACTGGACATAGCGAAACGCGCCGACATCATAGGCGCCCTGGCGAAGGAAATATCGGCTCGCACCGGTGGGGTCGTTACTGCTTACCGGGACCGGATTCTCTCGCGCGTCAAGGAGCTTGTCGCCGGGTCGGGGGCGGAGATTTCCGAGGAGAATATCCTCAGGGAGGTGTCGATCTTCGCCGAGCGAAGCGACATATCCGAGGAGCTTGCCCGGATCGAAAGCCACCTGCAGCAGCTTCGGGAAACCCTGGAGTCCGGCGGCGGCCTGGGCCGGAAGCTGGAGTTCGTCGCCCAGGAGCTCCACCGCGAGATAAACACGATCGGCTCGAAGGCCAACGATGCGGCTATCTCGCGCTTGGTGGTCGACGCCAAGGGCGAAATCGACAAGATAAGAGAACAGTGCCAGAATCTCGAATGACGCAAGAACCCGATCACAACCAGGGGAAGCTCTTTGTAATAAGCGGGCCGTCCGGGTCCGGGAAGACCTCCATCGTGGCGCGGCTGAGGGGCCTGCCCGGCGTGTTTTACTCGCTGAGCGTCACCAGCCGGCAGCCAAGATCCGGCGAGAGAGACGGGGTTGACTACCACTTTGTTACGCGGGAGAAGTTTGAAAAAATGGCGGCCGAGGGGCGCCTGGCCGAATACGCCGAGGTTGCGGGAAACCTCTACGGCACGCCCGTCGAGGATCTGGAATGCGCCCTTGCCGAGGGCCTGACGGCCCTGGTCGACATCGATGTCCATGGTGCGATGCAGATAAGGAAGGGCTTCCCCAAGGCCCGGCTGGTCTTCGTGAGCCCGGTGAATATGGATGTCCTGGAAAAGCGGCTGCGCGCAAGGGGCACCGAAAGCGAAGAGAACATACGGCGGCGTCTTGCGCTGGCAAAACGCGAAATGGAGTTTATGCCGAAGTATGATCACATGGTGGTAAACGACGAACTCGATAAGGCGGTTGAAGAGGTCAGAAACATAATCCTGGGGATGTGAGGTGAACGTATGAGCAGAAAGTACTATGAGCAGGAAGCGATCGATAAGGTTGGCGGCCGTTTCAAACTGACTTCGCTTCTCAAGAAGCGTTACAAGGAACTTATGTTCGGCGACAAGCCGCTTGTCAGGATTGACAGTGACGACGTGATAGACGTGCTGCTGGCGGAAGTGATGGAAGACAAGATCGAGCTCGTGCCGGAGGCCGAGGCCATCGCCGCCGCCGCCGCAGCCCTTACGAGCGAAAAGGCCTCGAAGGAAGCCTCCGTAGACGATGAGACTGCTACGGCCAGGAAGGCCCTGCTCTCAGATGCGGACGGAGAAAGCAAAGAGCCGGACAAGGAAACCAAAGAGCCGGACGAGGAAACCAAAGAGCCGGACGAGGAAACCAAAGAGCCGGACGAGGAAACCAAAGAGCCGGACAAGGAAACCAAAGAGCCGGACGAGGAAACCAAAGAGCCGGACGAGGAAACCAAAGAGCCGGACGAGGAAACCAAAGAGCCGGACGAG
>JAGHCE010000100.1 GCA_021160625.1 Planctomycetota bacterium
GCCCACGAAGATCCTCTACGGCAGCGGCAGCGCGGCGCTGTTGTCAGCCGGCAAGGAGAAGCTGCGGCGTCTTGCGGGTACGCTCAACGCCGATTTCAAGGATTACACCATTGAGGTCCAGGGCCACACCGATACGGAACCCATCCTCAAGACAAAGGACAAGTACAAGAGCAACTGGGAGCTCTCCTATGACCGGGCGCAGACGGTTGTGTACTACCTGATAAAGAGTTGCCGCGTCAAGCCCGAGCGCGTGCGCGCTGCGGCCTGCGGCCAGTATGCCCCCGTCGCCTCGAACAAGACTCCCGAAGGTATGGCGAAAAACCGCCGCGTGGAAATCGTCGTCGTAAAACAGCCGACACAGTAAGCCACCGCAGGGAGTAAACGCTCTGATGCGCCCGCCGGCGCGCGGCTCTGCCACGGTATGGGATGTCTGCCACGGGCGCTTGTCTTCGCGCAGGGGGTGGTTTGCCGGTGTCCTGAAAATGCAAACACGCCGTGCACACTTTCAAGGAGCGCTATGATAGCCGTAATCGACTACGGAATGGGCAACCTTCGCAGTGTTTCGAAAGCCCTTGAGAAGGTCGGCGGCGACGTGGTCGTCACGGGCGCTGCGGCCGTTGTCGAGCGCGCCGACAGCATCGTGCTTCCGGGGGTCGGGGCCTTCGAAAAGGCGATGAAGAACTTTACTTCCGCCGGGATGGATGAAGTTGTCAGGAACGCCGTCGCCGAGGGGAAACCGTTCCTGGGAATCTGCCTGGGCCTGCAGTTTCTCTTTGAGACTTCCCTGGAGGACGGCCAGCACCAGGGTCTGGGGATATTTCCCGGCAAGGTCGTGCGCTTCGAGGCAGACCCTTCAAGAAGCGATATGAAAATACCGCAGATCGGGTGGAACCGCGTCGAGTTCCGGCTCGACGCCCCCCACTTCGCCGGGATACCGTCGGGGACCTACTTTTACTTCGTCCACTCGTACTACGTGGCCCCGGATGACGAGTCGATTATCGCAGGTGAGACCGAGCACCTTGGCCGTTTCACGTCGGCCGTCTGGGCCGACAACATCTTCGCCTGCCAGTTCCACCCGGAAAAAAGCCAGAAATGGGGCCTGAAATTGCTGGAGAACTTTGTTAGACTGTAGCAAGAACCTGCCCCGGAGGGCTTCGCCCCCTCTTTGCTATGGGGGCTACGGACTATGTCCGAGGCAATCAACTGACCTTCCGCGGGCGAGGCGTGCCTCGCCCCTACGAAGGTAGTGTGGCACTGGTTGCCTTGTAGGGTGCGCCTTGGCGCACGCGGAATGGACAAGACTGTCCCCACTTTCGGGTAAGGCAGTCTCCAGAGGGGAAAGGAACGGATGATATGATAGTAATCCCGGCAGTTGACATCAGGCAAGGCAAGGTGGTCCGGCTCGTCGAGGGGCTCCCCGACAGCGAGACGACCTTCGGCGACGACCCGGCCGAGTGGGCACGCCGCTGGGTCAGCGAAGGCGCAGAATATCTCCACATCGTCGATCTCGACGGTGCCTTCGAGGGTGAGCCGAAGAACCTGGAGTGCGTCAAGGAAATCATCGAGACAGCAGGTGTGCCCATCGAATTCGGCGGAGGCGTACGTGAGACCCCCCTCGTGCAAACGCTCGCCGATGCCGGCGCCGACCGGATAATCATCGGCTCGGCCGTCATCGACGACCGCCCCTGGGCCGATCTTATTTTCGAGGCGTTTCCCCTGCGCATCGCGGTGGGCATAGACGCACGCGAGGGGCGCGTGGCCATCCACGGCTGGACCGAAGTGACCGACATCGATGCCCTGGAACTCGCCAGGGAGTGTGAGGCGGCCGGGGCCGCGGCCCTCATCTACACCGATATTTCCCGCGACGGCAAAATGGAGGGGACCAACATCGATGCAATGCGCGCGGTGGTGGAAACGATCGAAATCCCCATCATCGCCTCCGGCGGCGTCACGACAATCGATGATATCCTCGCCCTCGCCGCCACGGGTTGCGACGGGTGCATAATCGGCCGCGCACTCTACGAGGGGCGCATTTCGCTGCCCGAGGCCCTCCAGGCCGCCGAAAGCGTCTCTGGACAATAACGCAGGCATATTTGTGAGAAAACCTATGTTTGACGGCCTGTCAACGGGAATGGGAAACCTTTTCCGGCTCTCCGACGCCAAAACGCGCTCCATCTCGGCCGAAAACCCCACCGGCGCGAAGGGCAAAGGCGCGATGGAGGCTCCCCGACCGGATTCCACCGCCCGGGACCTCGGGACAGGCTGGAAGGTGCGCCCCTGTATAACCATTCCCGGCGGCGAGACGGCCACGCTTGCCGAAATCGCCGGCCCCGGCGACGTCCAGCACATCTGGATAACGGTGCACCCTGATTGGTGGCGGCGGCTGGTGCTGCGGATGTACTGGGACGGGGAAGAAACGCCGTCGGTCGAGACTCCGCTGGGCGATTTCTTTTGTATGGGGTGGTGCGAGAGGGCCAACGTGTCGTCCCTGGCGGTCTGCGTGAACCCGGCCGGCGGGTTCAACTCCTACTGGCAAATGCCCTTCAGGAAGTCAGCCAGGATAACCGTGGAAAACCTTTCGTCAGACGAGGTGGGGGGCTTCTTCTACCAGGTAACCTACGCACTTGCAGATGTGCCGGACGACGCCGCTTATTTTCATGCACAGTTCCGCAGGAGTAACCCCCTGCCCTGCAAAGAGGTCCACACGATCCTCGACGGCATCGCCGGCCAGGGCCACTACGTCGGCACGTACCTGGCCTGGGGGGTCAATAACACCGGCTGGTGGGGCGAAGGCGAGGTGAAGTTCTACATCGACGGCGACATCGAATTTCCCACCATCTGCGGCACCGGTACGGAGGACTACTTCGGCGGCGCCTGGAACTTCGAACACCCCAAGGGAGAGTACGGCGTCTTTTCAACGCCCTATTCCGGCC
>JAGHCE010000255.1 GCA_021160625.1 Planctomycetota bacterium
GCCGTTACCCTCTGAGCCGGCCGCCTGTGCCCCTCCCCAGTACAAAACGCACAGAACAACCACCACCATTGCTACCAGGGAAGGCACCAGTGGAAGGACCAACCGCTTTACCATGCTTCAATCCCTTTCAAGCACCGCCGCTGCCGGCGTGTTACAGTCACCCCCTGAGACGCATTTGCCCTTGCCCCTCAGCTATGCGGGTCCAACGCGCCCGGGGGGAATCTCCATAATGTCTTCCGCTCGTTTGCAGGCATCTTCCAGGGTTATCGAGTCCAGTATCCCGGCGATGGCGTCCCGCACGTCCTTCATTATGGGGCGCAGGGCGCAGGTCGCCTCGTGCGGGCACTTTTCGTACGCCGTCCGGCTCACACAGCGGACCGGCGCAACCGGGCCGTCGATAAGGCGGATGACTTGGCCCAGAGATATCTCACCGGCGGCCTTGCAGAGCCGGTAGCCGCCCCCGGGGCCAGCCTTGGAGCTCAATATCCCAGCATTTTTCAGCGTCAGGAAAATCTGCTCCAGGTAGCGCGCAGGGATGTCCTCCTGCCGGGCTATCGCCGCGATATTCTGGTACCCGGGCTCTTGCTGCATCGCCATACGGACAAGCGCGCGCAAGGCGTAATCGCATTTCCGGGACAGTTTCATATGGACGCTCCGTTATTATACATATTCCCCATAATGTTAGTCGACAATATATACATCTTTCTCCACATTGCAATCTTTTTCAGGGAAAACTCAAGAAAATACCGCCCTACAGTCATTCCGCGCGCGGCAAGCCGCGCCCTACATTACTGCAAGCCTCACAGCGCCCGGAAAAGCAGATGCTGGAGGCCTATTTCCTCGAAACCTTCAGACTCGTAAAGGGAGCGCGCCCTGGGGTTCTGGTCAAGGGCCTCTATCCGGGCGTACTTCAGGCCGTCGCTCTTCATCCGGGCGAGGGCCTCTCGGACCATCCTGCGCCCCAATCCCCTGCCCTGCGTTGACCTTGCCACGGCCAGGTGCACGATATGGCCGACGGAGTTACTGCGCTCGTACGTTATAGTAAGCATAGCGACAACCTCTCCGCCCGACTCCCCCACAAGGACCACGTCGGATCCGGCGACGTCTTCTCCCGTCGTCTTGGTCTTCATCTCCTGCCACGTACGGCCGTTGATGGAGCCGAAGCGGTCGGTGATGTTCTTGGCGACGCTGACCTCGGCAAACGTATCCAGAACGAGCTGGACCACCGTCTCCTGCTCGTCGGGCCTCATCTGCCTGATTTCAATCTCGTCGTTACCGCTGGTCATTTGTACCATCCTTTCGAAATGCTGCAAATCCTTCGGATTCGAAGCGGTTGATTTCTCCATCCTCGACGAAGTACATAAGAAACTCCACTCCGGCCCTCCGGGCGGCATCGGCGCCGTCCTTACCCAGGACTGAGAGCGCGGTCGCCCAGGCATCGGCGGCCGCACCGCCCGGTGCGATGACGGTGACGCCGGCGGGGCCCTGGGAGGGGCGGCCGGTGCGCGGGTCGATGATGTGGCTGTAGCGTTTGCCGTCGATGGTGCAAAAACGCCTGTAGTTGCCGCTGGTGACGACGGCTCGGTTTCGAACGTAGAGTGTGTCGGCCACGGTGCCGGGCTTGAGGGGGTCCTCGATGCCTGTGCGCCACGGGCGCCCGTCCGCGTTTGACCCGATAAACATGACATCGCCGCCGGCGTCGACAAAGCCCGACGTAATTCCCCGCCGGATGAGCACCACAGCAGCCCGCTCGGCGACGAAGCCCTTGGCGACGGCGCTGAGGTCGACGACGAGCCCCTCGCGCGCCGACGTGACGGTGTTTGACTCCGCGTCGAGGGACACATCCTTGAAGGAGACCTTTTCCCGCGCGGCGTCTATGTCCTCGTCGGCGGGCAGTGCCCCTGACTTTCCCGCCTCCCTCCAGAGGGCCACGAGCGGGCCGACGGTAACGTCAAACGCTCCGTCGGAAAGATCCGAGACTCTGGCGGCCTCACACAGGACGGCAAGTGTTGCGGGGCTTACCTTGACGGCTTCGCCGGGAGAGGCGAAGTTTAGCATCGAGATATCGCTGTCCGGTTCAAATCTCGACAGCAGGGCTTCGAGGCGCTCGACCTCTGCGAAGGCTGCGTCCATCGTCTCGGCGGCTGCGGCCTCATCGACGCCCGAAACCGAGACGGTAACGAACGTGTCCATCGCCTCCACGGTTCTCTCGAAGCGCTTGGCGGGCTGTGCAGAGCACTTGGAGCCGATTGCCCGAAAATACGAGATACCGAAGGCAAGTGACGCTGCCGCAAGCACGGCAAGCCCGGCACGGTAACGGGTGCTGCTCACCAGTCCCCCTCCCGCCGCTTCAGGCGCGGCCTTCCTCGTCCTGTGAAGCCTCCGGGGCGGCGGCGCCTTCATCCTCGGGCGTCACCTCTCCCGAGGGGCCGGCGGCGGGCTCGTCGGCAGCCGGATCCAGGTCCTCGTCGTCGTCCAGCTCCGGCTGAGCGGGGACCTCAGGCGCGACAGGGGCCGGTTTCATAATGGAAATGACGATCGCCCGGCCCTCGGAGAC
>JAGHCE010000177.1 GCA_021160625.1 Planctomycetota bacterium
CTGGTCGGCCGGGACGCGCCGAAAGGCATCGCCCGCGCAGACTGCCGCTATCGAACATTCGTTGCAGTTGAGGCAGCGGTCGTGCCTGACCTGCAGAAAGAGCGCGCCGTTGCCGAACGTATTGCATCCCTTGACGCACTTGCCGCAGCCTATGCAGAGGGCCTCGTCGATGCTGTACTCGTAGTAGGGGTCCTCGATGAAGGTGCGCTTTATGGCGCCGGTGGGGCAGGCCTGGTTTTCGGCGGCGGTGGTCAGCGCGTCGGCGTCGGGCTGGAAATAGCCGAAGCACAGCTGGCAATATCCGCACATTGCGTAGGCGTGGACGCACTTGACCGCCGAGGGCTCCAGCACGCAGTCCGTGGCGCACCTGCCGCACTGGACGCACTTGTTCGGGTCGATCTGCCACACCATTTCGCCGCCGGTGGACCTGTTGACCTCGAGACCCGCAAGTGCCCCGACCGCCAGTGCAGCCGCGCCCCTGGCGCCGTTTCGAATGAACTCGCGCCGGTTCTTGCGGCTTTCGTCCTGCTTGTTGCTCATTGGGGCACCTTTGGTTGCCCTGAGGGGGACGGTTGCCCCTCGGCAGACATCGCCCTTTTGGCTGAGAGCGCCTGCGGGAGTCCGCAGTCGGTAAACGCAGGGCAGCCCCTGCAAACGCCGTTGCCGACGCAGCGTTGTTGCAGCGGCATCGTACTCGGTTTCCTTATGCCAAGGGCGGTGCTTGCAAGCGCGATCACCCCCAGGAGCGCGTTGCGCGCGCAGCCCCGGAAGAAGTCGCGGCGATTCTCCTTGTCGTCGGCCTTCGGCATCAGTTCACTTCCTTTGCGTCCGGGGCCGTTTTCTTCGTGAAGATCCTGACGGCACCCGCCTTCGGATCAAGAACGAGGATGTCCCCCGAAGAGTCGACAGCCAGGTCGAGCCCGACGGTTCCCTCGGCAAACTGCTCCGGCCCGGCGACCACACATTTGAACTTACCGTCCGGGCCGTGGAGCTTGACCCTCGCGAGCCCCTTTTCGCTCGTGACGAACGAGGAGTCCGGCAGCAGCGCGATGTGGGTGGGATTACAGCACCCGCAGAAGCCCTCAATCTTCATAGACGCCTCGCCCCAGGCGCCCTTCATCCGGCCGTCGTAGGTATACTCCTCCACGCGCAGCCGCCCGGGGTCTGCCACCCATAGCGACCCGTTTGCCCCCAGGGCCAGGTCGAAGTAGGGGCTCGGGACGATAAAGCCCGGTGTTCCTTCGAGGCTGTGCGGGCCTCCAATCCGGCCGAGGAGTTTCCCCGATGTGTCGAAATGCCACAGGGTGCGGTTGCCGTAGTCGGCTGCGAAGACGTCCGTGCCAGTGACAGCAATCGACGTCAGGAACGCATTTTCGCCGAGGCCGGACCATGCATTCTGCTGGCCGCCGTACGGATTGCAGGTCTCGATGTGATTTTCCACGCCAAGGAAGACTCTGTCGTCGGCTGAGAGGGCTATGCACTGCGCGGGATTGGCCAGTTTGAATCGGCGGATCTCATTGCCGTCGGGCTCGAAAACGGCCACGGCCAGGTCGCCGGTGGTCCAGACGTTGCCACAGGGGCATACTGCTATGCCTGTGGGCTTTCGGAAGCCGGTTTTTATCTGTCCGGTTTCTCTGTAGCCGATAAGTTCCGGCGGGGTCTTCGTAAGATTGCTCAGGTCGTATTCGTAGGGGTTGCACGTCCCGCCGCCCGGTTCCCTGGAGATGATATGAAACGCCCATACCATCACGGCGATGACCCCGGCCGAGACCGCCAGGCCCGCCAGCGAGCGTTTCAGTGACGAAGACAATTTGCGTACTCCCGAAAAGGTTTCAGTTCGCCCCGACGTCTATGCAGACAAGCTTCTTCGAATCGCGAAGCAGGAGCCTCCGTCCGGCAAGGGCCATCGGCGCCCACGCATCGCGGCCGTCGAGGACCCTCGCCTGCGCAAGCTCGACGTAGCTCTTGATGTTTGCCTCGACCAGCATCAGAACTCCGTCGTCTCTCAGGACGAAAATCTTGTCGCCTGCGATGAGATAGGGGCCCAGGCCGAAGCGGTGCTGCGGGCCGCTTGTCCACGCGAGCGTTCCGTCGGGGTTGAGACACGCAAGCTGCCGTTTATGTGCCCCTGCATCGTTCGGCAGCACGCTAAACAGCCGGCCCCGGTAGAAAATCGGTGTCTGCTGCTCGCAGGCGAATATCTTTTTGTCCAGGCGAAAGAGTGGCTTGGCCTCGAAGCGGCCGTTTTCCTCGCTTACCTGCAGCATCATACTGCCGGCGCCATACCCGGCTGTCAGGAAAACCCGGCCGTCGCCGAGAATCACCGGCGACGGCGAGACCACCGTGGGCGCCCATTCGGACGTTTTCCACAAGAGACTGCCGGCGTCATCGCCGTCGGCCGCCACGCCGACGACACCTCCCAGCGCACAGTAGACGTACATCTTTCGGCCGCCGAGCGTCATCGGCATTATCGACGAGTGCGACATCCGCCAGCCCATAGGGTTGGGCGTCTCCCACACAACGCGGCCGGTCTCGCAGTCCACTGCAACCAGCAGTGCGTCCCCGCCCGGGGCGATGACCGCAAGAGAGCCGTCAATAAACGGGCACTGCCCCGTGTACCACAGTGGCACCTCGGCGCCGAACTCCCTGACAAGGTCCATCCCCCAGCGGAATGCGCCCGTTGCGGCGTCTACACACATAACGTGGCACTTCGGGCCGATTGTGACGACGTACTTGTCCGTCACGGCCGGGACGGTCCGCGAGATGCCGTGGTTTCTCTTGATGTGCACCTTGTATGACCGCCGCCATATCTCACAGCCGTCATCGAGGGAAAAGCACCGCAGGCAGTCGGCCTTCGCATCTTCGTCATAGTCGAGGAGGTAGACTCGACCGCCGAGCACCGCCGGTCCCGCATGCCCTTCGCCCAGGTCAACTGACCAAAGAACCGGCGGACCTGCCTTGGCCCAGTGCGCTGCCAGAGGGGCCGTCCGGGTACCTATGTTGTCGAAACCGGCCCCGCGAAACCTCGGCCAGGCCCCCGGTAGGGCCGAAGCGATGCCACCGAAGGCGACAAATGTGCCCCTGATGTCCACCGCCTGAACCGTCGCCCCGGTGGCCGAGAGTCCGGCGGCGTCGGCGCCTGCAAGGCGCTGTTCAAGGCGCACCGAAGGCGAGATGCCGAACCACCACGCAAGACAGGCGATACCCAGTGCCGAGGCCGCGCTTGCGGTCAGGGCGCTGACGGCTTTCTCGTTCATAGGGCTCCACTATCCGGCGGACTGCTTTAAGGCTTCCTCTTACCTGTCCGGGAACTGCTCGATAATTCTATCGGCCCCGCCGGGCCGTGTCAAAATGCGGCATTCGCCAGGACGCCCCCGAGCGCCGATACCGTGAACACAAGCGGGTAGAGTTCCTCCGAGTACCACAGGCTCGCAAAGTAGAGGCCGATTTGCTCGGTTTGGCTTCCGTCGGCCCCCATCAGCGAGTGGAGCCGGTCCGGTTCGAAAAGGGATGCGACATCCGCCCGGAGCGCCTCGATGTCGAGCCAGCCGCGCCACGGGCCGTTTGAGGTCAAATGGATCGCCTCCCGGACCCACTCGACGTCGACGACGGTGTCGATACACCCGTCGCGCAGGAGCGGTATGGCGATGCCGGGGATCGCATCGGCGGCCATATGCGGGAAGGCGCGCTCCAGCACCGAGAGGCAGCTGAGGCCTATGACGGTATCGACCTTCCCCTGGTCGAGAAGAGTGGTGACGATGGTGGTGCCTTCTGCGACGAGGACGACGTAGCCAAGGGCCTCCGCCTCGGCCTGGAGGCCGCCTACGGGGCAGCTGCCGCACTGTGCACAAAGCAGGCCGAACTCGTCCAGCTCGCCCTGGCAGCGGTCAACATCGCGCAGGCACTGCGGCAGCAGCAGCACGCGCCTCTCGTACGGGACCGAGGCGACCGTAGCCTGCCAGAGGGCATTGCCGACGACGACCGTGATGAAGTCGGCATACTCGTCGGGTGAGCCGGTAATCCCGGCGACCGCCGCGGCGTGCCGCTTGATCTCCCAAAGCGGCAGCGGCGGGACAAGGTCTTTCTGCAAGACGTACTGCCGAGCAGCGGTGCGCAGTCGCCGCCTTTCAGCGGCCTCCTGCGGAACGCCGTAACCTCTTGGGTTGCTGCCGGAGTCCGTGTCGGCGAGCATTGCATTTTCCCATATTTTGGTCATTGTGGGTCCTTTTGCACAAAGCTGCCGTGAGTCGGCGCGCTCTTGGTCATTGCCGAGGGCCTATCCATACGCGCCAAAGCCGATCGAGATCCTCATCCTCGATGGGCGCCCCGTTTATCGGCGCATCGGGATACTTGGGGAAC